>JBILYJ010000346.1:0-5796 GCA_044377795.1 Reyranella sp.
TCGATGCCATTGGGATAGAAGTAGTCGGGATTGAAGAAGAACTCGACGTGCCGCAGGTTGCCGTCGCGCGCGGCATCCTCGCAGTATTCGTAGATCGCCCGGCTGAAGTCCTCTTGCGTGCGCAGCACCGAGGCGGTGAGGCGCAGGATCTCGAGGAATCCGTCGAAGTTGGGCCACTGGTAGAGCTGCTCGGCCGGCCGCGGCAGCGGCAGGCCGTACTTCCTCGCGAGTTCGGCCACGGTCGTCGCGCGCAGCGTGCCGGCGAGATGGCAATGCAGCTCCGCCTTGGGAATGCGCCGCAGGTAATCGTCGGCAACCGCTTTCGCCATGGGGGCGGTCCTCACTTCTTCTCGATGTTGTAGAGCAGCATGACCGGCGACTTCAGCACGCCTTCGAGGTTGTTGCGCCAGGCCGACGGCGTCGTGAACTGCGCCAGCGGCAGATAGAGCACCTGCTCGTAGGCGCGGACCTGGATCTCGGTCGCGATGGTCTTGCGCGCTGCCTCGTTGGGCGCCGTGGCGAACTTCAGCCGCAGCTCCTCGACCTTTGCGTCCTTCGGCCAGCCCCAAGCGGAGGCGGGCGGGCCGGAGGCGACGAGGAACGGGTTGCTGAGCGGATTGCCCTGGTCGGGCACGGAGTTCGTCGTGTGGGCGAGGTTCCAGCCGCCCTTGTCGACCGGCCCGGTGTTGAGCCGGCGCGTGGCGAAGGTCTGGAAGTCCATCGACACCATGTCGACCTTGAAGCCGAGATCGACCAGCACCTGGCGCGTGACGTTGCCCAGCGCGGCGATTCCCGGCGCGTTGGCGACGTGCAGCATCACCAGCGGCGTCGACAGGTCGACATTGGCCTCCTTCAGCATCGCCTTGGCGGCCGCCATGTCGCGGGACGGGATGCCGTCCTTGCTCTCGTAGGGCATGCCGCAGCCGAACATGGCGGCGCAGTCCGTGGCGAACTTCGGATCGCCCGCGACAACGCCGGCGTACATCGACCGGTCGACGGCGCGGGCGATGGCCTGGCGCACCTTGAGATTGTCGAACGGCGGCTGCAGGTGGTTCATGCGCATGATGGCCTGGAAGCCGTACTTGCTCACGACCTCCGCCTTCGCGCCGGACTTGGCGTCGAACAGCGGCAGCAGGTCGGCCGGCACCCTTTCGAGATAGTCGACCTCGCCCCTGATGAGCGCGCTCACCTGGGTCTGCGCGTCCGGCATGCCCAGCATCTCGACGCGATCCATCTTCGCGATCTTGGCGCCCGACGCCCAGTTGGGCGGCTCGCTGCGCGGCCTGTAGTCGGCGAACTTGTCGAGGACGATCTTGACGCCGGGCTCGTGCAGGTCGGCGCGGAACCTGTAGGGGCCGGACCCGACGATCTCCTTCACCTGCTCGCTGCCGGGCGTCTTCGCAATGCGCTCCGGCATCATGAACGGCACGGGCGCGCCGATCTTGGCCAGGCTGTCGAGCACCAGCCCGTAGGGCTCCTTCAGCACCAGCCTGATCGTATTGGCGTCGGCCGCTTCCAGCGAGGCGGTGAACTTGGCCAAGGTCTGGCCCATGCTGTCGCGCGAGCCCCAGCGCTGGATCGAAGCGACGCAGTCCGCCGCGGTGACCGGCTGGCCGTCGTGCCATTTCAGGCCCGGCCGCAGCACGAAGGTGTAGGTGAGCTTGTCAGGGCTGATCGTGTAGCTCTCGACCATCTGCGGCCTGGGCTCGAATTTGTCGTCGACCGCAAACAGCGTGTCGTAGATCAGGTATCCCAGGTCGCGCGTCGTGAACGACGTCGTGAAATGCGGGTCGAGCACGCGGCTCAGCGTCTCGGGCGCTACCTTGAGCGTCGTGGCGGATGTCTGCGCCTGCGCGGGCAGGGCGGCAAGAAGGGCGGAGGCGGCTATCGCGGCCAGCGACCAGGAGCGAAGATGGGTCATGAAGAGGTTCCTCGATGGGGAAGCTGGCGGTGCACGCGTCGTGCCACGCCCGCGGTCCCGTTTCGGCCCGTCAGCATGACGGCCGCCCCGCGGTGCTGAAAAGCATTAGTTTCGGGACGGAGTGTACGGTTTTTCCGTACGGTCGGTCCGCAATCTCTTCAGGACCGGCTGCGGGCCGCCTTTGTCTCGCCGACTTCCCGCAGGCTGCCGGTCCAGGCGCGGCGCGCCGGCAGTCCCTGCAATTCTTCCCGCAGGAATTCCGCCAGCATGGAAGCGACCGGGGAGGGCTTGGCGTGGCGCGGTGCAATCAGCGACAGGTGCGAGCCGCGGACGTGGCGGTCTGCCAGCGGGATGTGCACGAGATCGCGGTCCGCGAAGTCCGCCCCGATGTCGGGCAGGCTGAGCAGGGCGATCTGGCGATGCTCGCGCACCAGCATCTTCATCACCTCGACGGAGTTGGTCGTGACCACGCCGGCGAAATGGACCTTGGCGCGTTCCAGGGCGGTCTCGAGGATGCGCCGCGAGGTGAGCGACGAATCGGGAAAGACGAAGCTGTAGTTGGCGCACTCGGCGAGGCGGATCGACTTGCGGCCGGCCAGCGGATGATCCCGCGCGACGACGATTCCCGAACTGGGCTGGATCGATGCCAGCACGCGTATCTCCGGCATCTTGGGCACGGCGTAGCAGATGGCGAGGTCGAGCTTCCCGGCGACCAGCCGGTCGACGATCTCCGCCGTGCCGCCCATCAGCACCTCGAGCGAGACCAGGGACTGGCGTTCGCGCATATGGCTCATCAATCGCGACACGACGGTGCGCGAGAAGCTCTCCATGAGGCCCAGCGAAGCGTGGCCGCGCACCATGCTGCGGAGCTGACCGATATGCTGTACGAGCTGCGCATGGTCGTGCTGCCAGCGCTGGACTTCCGCCACCACCATCTGGCCGGCGGGCGTGAGCCGCATGCCGCGCGGCAGGCGCTCGAACAGCGCTGCGCCATACTCGGCCTCGAGGTTCAGGATCTGCCGGTTCACCGCCGACGGCGAGAGGTTGAGCCGGGTCGCCGCGCGCCGGATCGAGCCGGTCTCTGCGACGACCAGCAGCCACGATGCCGACGGCGCGATGATCGGCATGTCGCCGCCTAGCCGGTGACCAGCGGTCGCAGCGCCGCAACGAAGCGGTCCAGTTCCTCGTCGGTGTTGTAGATGTGCACCGAGGCGCGCATCACGTCCTTCAGGCCGCGTCCCTTGAGGTCGAGGCGGGACGAGAGCTGAGTTGAGACCGAGACGTTGATCGCCTGGTCGCGCAGCTGCTGCTTCAGCGTCCCATGCTCCTTGCCGGCGACGGCGAAGGTGACGATGGCGCCCTTGGTGATGCCGAGATCGGCCAGGGTCACGCCCGGCACCGTCTTCAGCCGCTCGCGCAGCCCGTCGGCCAGGTGGCGCAGCCGCGCCCAGATGGCGGGCATGCCGAGCTCGTTCGCCTGGTCGGCGGCGACCTTGAGGCCGATCACGCCGGCGAAGTAGCGCTCCCAGTTCTCGAACCGCTTGGCATCGCCGATCACGGCGTACTCGTTGTCGCCGGTCCAGCGGGCGGCGTGATTGTCGAGGAAGATCGGCTCGATGTGGGAGGTGCTGCGCGTGCGGGCGTAGAGGAAGCCCGTGCCGCGCGGCCCGCGCATGTATTTGCGTCCCGTCGCTGACAGGAAATCGCAGCCGATCTTCTTCACGTCGATCGGCATCATGCCGACCGACTGGCAGGCATCGAGCAGGTAGAGGATGCCGGCATCGTTCACGATCTTGCCGACCGCTTCGGCCGGCTGGACCAGCCCGCCCTGGGTCGGGATGTGCGAGATCGAGACCAGCTTCGTGCGCCTGTCGATGGCGCGTTCGAGGGCCGCGAGGTCGATCTGGCCGTGCCTGTCGTCGGGCACCACCACGATCTCGGCGCCGGTCTTCTTCACCACCTGCAGGTAGGAGATGTAGTTCGACGAATATTCGCTGACGCAGGTCAGGATGCGGTCGCCCGGCTTGAAGTCGAGCGAATAGAAGGCGAGGTCCCAGCCGCGCGTGGCGTTCTCGACATAGGCGATCTCCCCGGGCTCGGCGCCGATCAGCGTGGCGATCGACGGATAGAAGCCGTCGAGCACGGGGTGCGCCCGGTCGGCCGCCTCATAGCCGCCGATCTCGGCCTCGAGTCGCAGATGGTCGAGGGTGGCGTCCAGCGTGCGGCGGCTGGGCAGCGACGAGCCGGCCGCGTTGAGATGCAGGACGTGGGCGCAGCCCGGCGTCTCGGCGCGGATCTGCTCTATGTCGAGAGCCATCTCAGAACTTCCCCTGTTCCTTCAGGACTTCCTCGGCGACGCGCAGCGCGTCGATGGCGGCGGGAAAGCCGCAATAGGCGATGGCATGGGTGAAGATCTCGCGCAGCTCGGTCTTGGTGCAGCCGTTGTTCAGCGCACCGACCAGGTGGATCTTGAGTTCGTGCGGCCGGTTCAGCGCGCAGAGCATGGCGATGGTGATCATGCTGCGCTGCTTGCGGTCGAGCCCGTCGCGCGTCCACAGCGAGGCGTAGGCGAATTCCTCGGAGAAGGCGCGGACCGGACCCCAGAAATCGTTGTTGGTCGCATCGCGCCTGGCGAGATAGGATTCGCCCAGAACCTCCGAGAGGACCTTTCGTCCTGCATCGCTGAGCGTCTTGTGAGCCTGTTCTTCGGACATGTCGTCTTCCTCCTGGTTCAGCCGCTTCCTGCCTAAAGCGACGCCGGAGCCCGAGCAACTGACCATTGCTCATGCCGGCGACACGCTGTCCGTCACCTTCGTGCGCAACGCCCGCGCGCGGCGCGCCTCGCTGCGGGTCGATCCGGCCAACCGGCGCGTCGTGCTCACGGCGCCGCTGCGCATGGCGCGGGGCACGGCGGTGGGATTCGCCGAGACGCAGGCCGGCTGGATTGCCGCGCGCCTCGAGCGCCTGCCGGCGCGGCGGCCGTTCGTCGATGGCGCGGAGATCCCGCTGTTCGGCGTGCCCCACCTTCTGCGCCACCGGCCCGACCTCCGCGGCACGGTCTGGCGCGAAGGCAGCGAGATCCACGTCGCCGGCCGGCCCGAACACCTGTCGCGGCGGGTCAAGGACTGGCTGGTCGGGGAACTCAAGAAGGAGCTGGTGCCGAAGGTCCACGCCAAGGCCGCGCGCGCCGACCGAGAGGTGAAGCGCATCTCGGTGCGGGACACGCGTTCGCGCTGGGGCAGCTGCGGCCCGGACGCGGCGCTCTCCTTTTCGTGGCGGCTGGTGTTCGCGCCGCCCGACGTGCTCGACTACCTGGCCGCGCACGAGACGGCGCACCTGGTCCACCTGAACCACGGTCCCCGGTTCTGGGCCCTGGCGCGCACCCTCTGCGACGGGCCGATCGAGGGGCCGCAGGCCTGGCTCAAGAAGAACGGCGAGACGTTGCTGCAGTACGGTTCCTAGCCAGTGGCCGAGTGTCGCCTGCGCCGGTACAGTTTGCTTGCTTGAAACAGGAAAGGCGGCCGGTCTGGGCGTACTGCAATCCCTGCGGACGGTCGGCCGCAACTTCGCTGCCCATCCGCTCACCCGCGACGGCCAGCTCGGCGCCTGGGCCCGATTCGCGGGCTGGCATCTGCGCAGCCGGCTCAGCGCCGAGGTCGTGGCCCCCTGGATCGGCGGTCAGCGGCTGGTCGTGCGTCCTGGCATGACCGGCGCGACGGGCAATCTCTACTACGGCCTGCATGAGTTCATGAGCATGGGTCTCGTCCTGCATTTCCTGCGGGGCGGCGATCTCTTCCTCGATGCCGGCGCCAATGTCGGCACCTATACGGTCCTGGCCTCCGGCGTCTGCCGCGCGAAAACGGTCGCGATCGAGG
>JBILYJ010000347.1:0-5785 GCA_044377795.1 Reyranella sp.
CGGCGGCTCGGGCCAGGTCTCGTCGATGTATTCGCAGATCGTGCCGCTCTCGTAGAGCGAGCGCCCGTCCTCGAGGATCAGCAGCGGGATGACGCCGTTGGGGTTGAGCTTCAGGAAGGCGGGGGCGTGATGCTCCATCTTGCTGAGGTCGATCACCTTGCTCTCGAAGGTGAGGCCCTTCTCGGCCAGGCACAACCGCACCCGCCGCGACGCCGACGATTTCCAGCCATGATAGAGCGTGAGCATTCCCTGATCCCCGATGACGACAACCGGCTCTTATGGCCGTCGCCGTTCATAACCGAACAGGAAGTGTGCTGCTCACGGCCCTGTGGATGGCTTGAACGTTCTCACGCAATGGTCGCCGGCATCCGGAGGCCGCTCAGGGCGTCGGCGGCAACAGCCGGTCGATGGCGTGGGCCCACACGTTGCGTGCCGCCTCGACGCTCAGTCCGTGGCGCTCGCGCATCCGGCCCCAGCTCTCGAAATCGGTTAGCGCCTCCAGCGTGATCAGCAGGGCCGTCCGGTCGGTCTCCGTCAGGGTCGAGAGCTCTGGCCGGTACATCAGCATCAACCGCGCCCACACCGCGTCGCGCATGCGGCTGATCCGCACCTTGAGATGCTCCGATTCGTTCTGGTTGTGCAGCAGCACCCGCCACAGCGGCAGCCACTGCTCGCAGATGCCGGCCCGCGTCTCGACCTGGGAGCGGATGCGCGCCGCGCGATCGCCATCGAGATCGCGGACCGTCGCCTGCGCCAGCCCCGCCGCCAGGGCATAGTCCGCCGCGGCGAAACTCAGGGCCAGCAGGTCGTCGAACCGCTCGAACACCGAACGCACGGAATAGCCGGCGCGCTTGGCGATCTCGGCCGACGTCGGGATCTCCGGACTCTCGCGCAGCAGCGCGAGATAGGCCTCGATGATGAGTTGCCTGGTGCGTTCGCTGCGCAGCCGCCTGCCGTCAATGCGGTGCGGCTTGGGAAGCGCCGTCGCGCTCAGCATCGTGGGGGGCGTTCGCTCGCTGTCCTGCACCGTCTCTATCGCTCCTGGGCCGCCGACGCGAGATCACGCGAGGCCGCCGAGAGTGTGACGCGTTTCGCGCCGTCCTGCCAGCGCACGCCATGCAACTTCCAGACCCGGCGGGCGTTGAACGGTCATGTCAAAGACTCCCCAGCGCACCCCCAACGACCGTCAGCACCAGGCGGCCCTCCGTGTCTCGACCAAGCAGATCGCCAAGGACGCGGTGCGCGGTGGCCCGAAGTCCGTGAAAAAGGACAAGCGCCCGACCGGCCACGGCCAGAAGGGCTAGGAGGGGCGGGACCGGCGCCCCGGCCGCACGCCATGCGCGTCGCGGTCTTCAGCACCAAGCCCTACGACCGGCAATTCCTGGATGCCGCCAACGCGTCCGCCCAACATGAGCTGGCCTATCTCGAACCGCGCCTGACGCTTGAGACCGCCGCCCTCGCCCGGGGCGCGACGGCGGTTTGTGCCTTCGTGAACGATGCGCTGCCCGCGGAGGTGCTCCAGGCGCTCGCCGGAGGGGGCATTCGCCTCGTGGCGCTGCGGTGCACGGGCTTCAACAACGTCGACCTCGCGGCGGCACGGAAGCTCGGCGTCACCGTCGCCCGCGTGCCCGAATATTCGCCGCATGCCGTCGCCGAGCATGCCGTCACCCTCGTGCTGGCGCTGAACCGCAACATCCATCGCGCCTACGCCCGCGTCCGCGAGGGCAACTTCGCGCTGGAAGGGCTGCTGGGCTTCGACATGAAGGGCCGGACCGTCGGTGTCGTCGGCACCGGGCGCATCGGCGCCACTTTCGCCCGCATCCTGGCGGGCTTCGGCTGCACGATCCTCGCCGTCGATCCCGCACCCGACGCGGCCTGCATCGCGGCGGGGGTGCGCTATGTCGGGCTGCCCGAGCTGCTGGCGGCCTCCGACATCGTCTCGCTCCACTGCCCCCTGACGCCCGCGACCCATCACCTGATCGACGCGGCGGCGCTCGCCCGCCTGCGCCCGGGGGCGATGCTGATCAACACCAGCCGCGGCGCGGTGATCGACACGCCGGCGGTGATCGCGGCGCTGAAGGACGGGCGCCTGGGCCATCTCGGCCTCGACGTCTACGAGGAGGAGGCCGACCTGTTCTTCGAGGATCTGTCCGACAAGGTGATCCAGGACGATGTCTTTGCCCGGCTCCTGTCCTTCCCCAACGTCCTCGTCACCGGGCACCAGGCCTTCTTCACCGCCGACGCCCTGCAGGGCATCGCCGGCACCACGATCGCCAACATCACGGCCTTCGAGCGCGACGGCCGGGCCGTTCACGAGATTTCGGTCGAGAAGCTCGCCTGACGCGCCCACCCCTGACCGAGGGGCGCCGCGGGAGCGGGAGCTAAGCTCGCCGCCCGCGCACCAGGCCGACGATCAGCAGCAGGATGATCGCACCCAGCGCCGCGAACAGGATCTGGGAGAGGAGCCCGCCGCCCAGGTTGAGTCCCAGACGGGGAAACAGCAGGCCCGCGAACAGGGCGCCGGCGATGCCGACCAGGAGGTCGCCGACCAGCCCGAACCCGGTGCCGCGCACGACCTTGCCCGCCAGCCAGCCGGCCACGATGCCCACGACGAGAATCACGAGAATGCTTTCGGCCGACATGTTCATGGTGAGATCCCCTGGCCGTCCCGCGGACGCGCAGCACATCGGCCTACGGTCAACGCGCCGGACCTCGCGGCGTTGCACGCCGTCGGTCTGTTCGCTGCAGTGGTCACGCCGCAGGCGGCACCGGCGGCCTCCTGCGCAATGCCACCACCATCGCGCCGGTCAGTACCAGCCCCACCGCCGCCATCGCGATCACCGCGCCGCGGGTGCCGAGCCCGTCGGAAAGCGCACCCGCCGCGAGCTGGCCGAGCGGTCCGGTCCCGATGCACACGGTGACGACGCCCATCAGGCGGGAGCGCATCTCGGGCGGCGCCTCGGTCAGCATCAAAGTCGACTGCATGTTGCCGAAGCCCGCCGTGCCGAAGCCGCCGATCACGAGCAACGCGAAGGCCAGCCAGTAGAACGGCGACAGCGCCATCAGGATGAGCGCGGCCATGAACAGCGCGGCGCCGCCGGCGAAGGCAAGGCGGCGGTCCATGCGCACGATGCCGGCCGCGATCAGCGCGCCGCCCATTAGCGCCCCCAGCGGCTCGCCGGCCGCCAGCAGGCCGACCAGCGCCGGCGAGACGTGGAATTCGCCCTGGCCGAGCGGCGCGACGAGGCCCGAATAGGCGAAGGCGAAGGCATTGGTGACGATGGTGACGCCGAACACCAGCAGGATGGTGGGCCGCGTCCAGGCGAAGCGCAGCCCGTCGGCGATCTCGTGCGGGATGCGCAGCAGGTCGAGCCGCCGCGTCACTTGCGCGTGGGCGAGGCCCGCGATGGCGAAGGCGCCGGCGAACTGAACGAGGGCGGTTACGGTGTAGGCGCCCTTCATGCCCAGCCATTCGAAGGCCATGCCGCCCAGCAGCGGTCCCACCGCACGCGTGGCCGCCGAGGTGACGCTGTCGAGGGCGATGGCGTTCACGATGCGGTGCGGTCCCGCGACCTCGCCGACCATGCGCCGGCGTGTCGACATCTCGGTCGACCACATGATCCCGGAGACGAGGTTGCCCAGGGCCACGTGCCAGACTTCGAGATGGCCCGTGAAGGCCAGCGTGGCGAGCAGGGTCGAGATCACGGCCGGCACGACCAGCGCCAGCATGAAGATCAGTTTGCGGTTCAGCGCCTCGGAGAGGGCACCGGCGAAGGCGCCGAACAGGAGCTGGGGGATCTGCCGCAGCGCCACCACGACCGTGACGGCGAAGGCGGAATGGGTGACTTCCCAGGCGAACAGGCCCGACGCCAGCAGCTCCAGCCAGCGCATCGCGTTGGCGAAAGCGCCCACCAGCCATAATCTCAGAAAGTCGGGCGAGCGCAGCAGCTCCCGGATCGGCGAGTCCATTTTGCCGAAGGTACCCGCGGGGCCGCGTCAAGCGAAGCGCGGCCTGCAGGTTTCAGCGCCCGATCTCCTCCAAATTGACGCCTGCCGTCTCGATGCGGAACCACCAGGTGATCAGCGCGCCGAGGAGGGAGGTGAAGACGAGGCAGGTCAGCAGGACGTCGGTGCCGGTTTCGGCCAGGATCACCGGGAAGATGAAGGCCGTCAGCACGGCGCCGACCTTGGCGAAGGCGGCGGCGAAGCCCGCACCCTTGCCGCGGATGTGGGTCGGAAAGACCTCGCCGGCCAGCAGGTAGGTCTGTGAATTGGGCCCGAGGTTGGTCATGAAATTGAACAGCATGAAGCCGCCGAACAGCAGCATCGTGCGCGCCGGCTCCTCGACATGGGACTGCAGCGCCGCCATCGCCAGCCCGATGGCGCAGCCGAGGAAGCCCAGCACCTGGAGCCGGATCCGGCCGACCCTGTCGGACATCAGCACGGCGGCGAGGATGCCGACGATCAGCAGCGTATCGACCAGCGCCGCCCCCTTCGCGCCTTCGAGATCGCGGGCGATGACGGCCGACACGTTATGGGCGTTCGTGACCTCGTGACCGATCGTATGGACGAGGATCGTCGGCGTGAAGATGCCGATGCCGTAGGTCCCGAGGTCCTGCAGGAACCAGGGCACCGAGGCCAGGATGGTGGCGCGCCGGTTCTTCTTGTTGAAGAGGTCGGCCCAGCGGCCGCGCCGGTGGTGGCTGTGGTGGGCGGGGTCGTCGCTCCCGGCCAGGCGCACCTGCTTGGGATACTGTGGCTTGCGCTTCAGCAGCCGCCGCAGCTCGCGCTCGGCCTCGGTGTGGCGGCCGCGGCTCACCAGCCACTGGCCGCTGTCGCTCACGAACAGGCGGGCGAACACGACGAACGCGGCGGGCACGATCGCCGTGGCGTACATCCACCGCCACGCCTGGAGCGAGGGGTCCAGGGTCAGGATCACGAAGCCCAGCGCCGTGCCGGCCAGCGCGCCGACCGCCTGGAAGGCGAAGGCTCCCAGCACCAGCTTGCCGCGGTCGCGGCTCGGGATACTCTCGGAGATCACGAGGTGCGCCGTCGGATAGTCGCAACCCAGGGCAAGGCCGACGCCGAACAGGAAGAAGACCAGCCAGCCGAAGCTCGGTGCGATCGTCAGTCCGGCCAGGAAGACGACGAAGACCAGCATCTCGATCACGAACATGCGGCGCCGGCCATAGACGTCGGCCAGGCCGCCCAGCGCCACGGCGCCGACCATGATGCCCGCCAGGGTGGCGGCGCCGACGATCCCCTTGCCGACCGGTGAGAGGCCGAACTCCTCGACGATCAGCGGCAGGGCGACGCCGGTCATGAACACGACCAGGCCTTCGAAGAACTTGCCGGCGGTCGCGAGCGTCCAGATGCGCCATTGCATCTGGGTCATTGGGACGCTTGGGGTCGGGGTCCCATCGGGCCAGAATGGGGTCTGGTCGATATACGCTTGTACGCTTTCCGGCTCTCTCATCTGGACAGAGTAGCGGATGCCGCTAGGCTCCGTGTTCAGAAAACAAGAACAGAGGGAGGAAGTAATATGAAGAGACGGTTACTGCTTGCCGCGGCGCTGGCGGTTCCATCGGTTGCTGCGCCGGCCATCGTACGAGCGCAGGGAACGTGGCCCAACAAGACCGTGAAGTTCATCTGTCCCTTCGCGCCCGGCGGCGGCACCGACACGGTCAGCCGGCTGATGTGCGACCAGCTTTCCAAGAGCCTCGGCCAGACTTTCGTGGTCGAGAACAAGGGCGGGGCGGGCGGCAACATCGGCACGGTCGAACTC
>JBILYJ010000348.1:0-5777 GCA_044377795.1 Reyranella sp.
CGGCGATGCAGGTTCAGTCACCGCAAAAAGTTCAGGCCGCGCGGCGCTCGAAGAGATGGCGCAGGCCAGGGCATTGCCGGCGCAGGACGGTCACCTGATGTCGCAGGGCGACGAGTTCGAGTTCCAGTGTGAGGCGACTACGAAGCCGGAACGAGAGCAGGGAACCGAGGGCGGACAGAAGCGTGAGCATGCCTATGACGGTATGACTACGGCACAAGGGACGCTACGCTTTCTCGGCGTTTTGGAGTTTTGAGTAAGCACAGCCGGTGCAGTGCCGCGAGCGATTGGGCGGGCTCCTGCGCTACTATCATCGCGAGGCGGCGTGATGGTGCGTTGGTCGGGCCAATACTTTGACCATACGGGGATTGTCGCTATCTCCTGCACGACCGCGACACCAAGTTCACGCGGTCGTTCCGGGCCATCCTTGTGTCAGGCCGGGTTGAACCGCTGGCGCTGCCTGCGCGGAGCCCGAACCTGAATGCCTACGCGGAACGCTGGGTGAGGTCGGTCAAGGAAGAGTGCCTGTCGAAGGTGATCCTGTTCGGCGAGCGCTCGTTGCGGCGGGCGTTGAACGACTATGTCGACCACTTCCATGCCGAGCGGAATCACCAAGGGAAGGGCAACGTCCTGCTGTTTCCTCGAAGCACGGACCGCCACCGCGAGGGGCCGGTGCGGTGTCGCGAACGATTGGGCGGGCTCCTGCGCTACTATCATCGTGAGGCGGCGTGATGGCCCAACGGCCGGACCAATTATTTGGCCGTACGGGTCCTAGACAATTGCCAGTTAGATTCACAGAATAGAGTGAAGCGCCGGGACGTTAGGTGCCCATGCCCGCACTCTGAAAAAATGAACCAAACGGGGCATAGGGGAAGGCGCGTCATGACGAAGCAGAATCGCAGAATGGTGCGCGGATTTTAAATGTGGTCACCGAGGGTCAGTTTATTTGACGCACGAAGGCGAACAGGAAACACAAATTCGAAATCTGTTAGGGGAGAGATTTCAATGTTGAGAAAATCGATGATCGGCACCATCGTTGCTGCACTCGCTGCTGCTTTCGTACCCACCGTTGCCCTTGCACAAGGCAAAGGTGAGACCGTACGCATCCAGGATTATCCCGGCATCGGCAATATGCTGTACCGCATCGCAGCGACCAAGGGCTTCTGCGAGAAGCATGGCATCAAGTGCCAGCTGCAGATGATCCCGTCCGGACCGCTCGGGGCGCAGGCCCTGCTTGCCAAGAGCATCGACGTCGGCTTTTTTCCGCCTGAAGTCCAGATCAACGCCATGGTCAAAGGAGCAGGGCTGAAGACGATCGCTAGCGGCGCCACCCTCAACGTGTTCCTTATCGTCATCCGCAACGAGCTCGAGGCGCCCAATGCCGCCAAGGGCTACCCGGCATTCATGGCCGACCTCAAGGGAAAGAAGATCGGTGTCCCGGCGCGTGGCTCGGGTGGCGAAATGCAGTTCAGCCTGCTGGCACAGAAGGCCGGCCTCAAGCCAGAAGACTTTACCTTTGTGGCTGTCGGCGCTCCTAACACTTCTTATGGTGCACTAATCTCGAAGCAGATCGATGCCAGCATGACTTTCGAGCCCTCGGGGTCGATCTGCGATGTACTGAAGACCTGCCGTACGATCTATCGCGGTTCGGAGTCGCCGGAACCGGCGCAGATTTTTGCGACCAACGGCGCTTCCAGCAACATGGTGGTGACGAAAGAAACTATCGACAAGAACGCCCACGTCGTCGCTGCACTGATCGCAGCGGCCAAGGACGCCGAAACCTTCATTCAGGATCCGAAGAACTACGACGAAGCGCTTAAGATCGCGCAAAGCTATTTCAAGTTCGACCTGCCGAGAGGCGACGAGATCATGGACGCCTCGCTTAAGCTCGCCATCCCTGCATACAAGGCAGCGATCAGCCGTTCGGCGCTCAAGGCAATCGCCGACAACATGCTGGAGACCAAGCAGCTCGAGGCGCCATTCGACACGACCGGGATGGTTTATGACAAAGCGCCCTGATCGCAGAGCCGTAACAATGCAAAATCCCGTCCTATCTGCTGTTGCATTGGAACGCGACAATGCGCCCGACGCGCACGCCATCGAACTGCAGGATCTGACAGTGCGATTCGGGACCGGTACTGGCTCGGTTCTCGCAGTCGACCGAGTGTCGTTTTCCCTTGCGCCGGGAGAGTTCGTGTCGCTGGTCGGGCCCAGTGGCTGCGGCAAGACCACGATCCTCAACTTGCTGACCGGGCTTCTAGCCGACCGGCCGGAGGGCAAGGCGCGTGTGCTTGGCAAATCGCCGAGCGCCGGCAACCCCGATATTGCCTATATGCTTGCGCGCGACAGTCTGCTTCCGTGGCGCACCACGCTTGGCAATGCGGTCTACGGCATGGAGATTCGCGGCGTGCCACGATCCAAATGCGAAACGCAGGCGATGGAGCTGCTGCAGCGCGTGGGCCTCGGCGACTTCGCCGACAAGTATCCCAAGGCACTGTCGCACGGCATGCGCCAGCGCTGTGCCCTGGCCCGCACTTTCGCCCTGCAGAGCCCGGTCTTCCTGATGGACGAGCCGTTCGGTGCGCTCGACGCACAGACCAAGCTGCAGCTCGAAGACGTGCTGATGGATTTGTGGTCGGCGAACAAGCGGACCGTGGTTTTTGTCACCCACGATCTCGCCGAAGCCGTGGCACTATCGGATCGGGTCATCGTCATGAGTGCGCGACCTGGTCGGATAGTCGCAGATGTGCGCATCGAGCTACCCCGGCCGCGGCATGTGCAGGCGCTGCAGAAGGACGCAACGTTCCACGAACTCTACGCTCGACTTTGGAGTCTGCTCGAACAGGGGATGGGCAGTCATGACCACTAGATCGCGGCTTACGATCGCGGCCCACGTTGTCTTCATCGTTGCCTTCATCGGGCTATGGGAACTGGCCTCCAGTCATGAGTTACTCGACCGAACCTTCTTTGGCCGCCCGTCCGGAATCGCGCTCTTCCTCTGGAAGGGCTTTGTCACCGACGGCAAGCTATGGCTCGAACTTGGTTACACCCTTTTCGGCGCTGCAGTGTCGTTCCTCGCCGGCAGCATTGCAGCGGTGAGCGTCGGCCTTCTGTTCATGGTGATGCCGCGCTTTCATCGGGCAGCCGAACCCTATCTGACCTTGCTCAACGCTATGCCACGCATCGCGCTTGCCCCGCTCTTTCTGCTGTGGTTCGGGCTCGGCGTCGGCTCCAAGATCGCGGTCGGTTGCAGCCTCACGTTCTTCATCGTGCTGTCGGCAACCGTGGCTGGGATCCGTGGCGTCAATAGCGATCATACGATCCTGTCGCGTGCGCTGGGTGCTAGCCAGAGGCAGGTGTTCTTCAAGGTGACCCTGCCGTCGGCGGTGCCGGTAATCTTCTCCGGCCTGCGACTAGGGTTGATCTTCGCGTTGCTCGGAGTAGTGGGTGCCGAGCTGATCGCTGCTGAGCACGGATTGGGTCAGACCCTTGCCTATCTGCAGTCCACTTTCAGCATGGATGGCGTAATGGGTTTGCTGTTCCTCCTGGCCCTGCTCGGCCTTGGTGTGACGGCTCTAATGAATCGGCTAGAGAGATCGTTGCTGGCCTGGCAATAGGTGTCCCTGCTCATAAAGCTAACGCCGTTGCCGGGGTCAGGACAGGGTAGGGGGCGGCTATGGATTGGGGCGAGGATCCTAGCCTACGTGACGGGCACGGTGGGCCAGGAGCCGCCCGACGCCGAGGCGGGAATTACACCGGCGACGGCCTCGCCCGCGTAAGAGACCGTTGGATTTCAGGTCCTTTCCCTCCTGCTATGCGGCTTGCTCATTCAATGAAGCTGCAATCTCCGCGGAGACATCGCTGGCTGCTGTCTTGACGGTCGCCGAGGCGAGATGGGCGTACCGGGCGGTCGTCTGAACCTGCGTGTGCCCGAGTAGCTTACCGATCATCGGCAGGCCTTGGCCGGTGGCGACGGCGGTAGAGGCGAACGTGTGCCGGAGGTCGTGGATGCGGACGTCATTTAAGCCGGCGCGGGCCCTGACCCGCTGCCAGAAGGGCTGAAGGTCGGTCAGCCTGGCGCAGGGGAGGGTGCCGACGATCACCCAGGGGTTCGCCTCCACCCGGGTGATTTGCTCCAGCACATCGATCGCAGGCTGGCCGAGGTGCACAACCTTGGCCCCAGTCTTGGAGTCCGGCAGCCGCAGCGCTTTGCCGGTCAAGTCAACGTGTTCCCACTGAAGCGTCATGATCTCGTTGAGGCGGCAGCCGGTCAGGATCAACAAGCGCGTGGCCGCGATCGCCGAGGGTAGCTCGATCCCCTCGCTCTCCATCTCACGGAGCACCTCGCCAACCCTCTTGAGCTCGACAGGGCTCAGGAACCGCTCACGCTTTTCCTCGGCGTACTTCTTTATATGCTTGCGGGGGTTGGAGCCGTCGGGCCGTAAGCCCCACATCTCGGCAAGGCTGAACATCTTGGAGATCACCTCGAGGCATCGATTGGCCTCGTAGGGGATATGCCTCAGGTCATGGTGCAGCTTCGCGATGTCGGCCCGGGTGACCTCGGTGACACGATGACGTCCGAGGGCTGGCAGGATCGTCAGCTGCAAGAGGCGACGGTATCCTTTTGCGGTGCTCTCCTTGATCCGCAGCGACACATGTTCCTTGTCAAAGCGGTCGGCGAGTTCCTTGACGGTGGCGGTCCGTCGGTCGGCGTCCCGCCGGGCGGCTGGGTCATCGCCACCCCTGGCAGCGGCAATGATGGTGATGGCCCGGGTGCGCGCCTGCTCGCATGTTAATACCGTGCTCGGGCCCAGGCTCATGCGTCGCGAGCGGCGTCCGGCCCGATACTGGACGATGTAGCCCTTGCGTCCGCTCGGCAGGACGCGCACGCCGAACCCGGGAAGGCTGTCGTCCCAGATGAAGTGTTCGGCCGCCTGGATCTCGGCGGCTTCGATCACGCGTTTGGTGAGTCTCGGCATCAGGCGCGGTCCCGTTCGAATGCTTGCTCTACTTCGAGGCATCGACCGCGCCCGCCCGTGGAAGCACTGTGGAAGCAAGAGGGCGAAAGTCGCGGCGAGTGCCTGCGCAAAACACCGTGGTGACAGGGCCTCCGGAAGTCAACTAACCCATTGAAAACACGAAGAAAAAGGAAGATCCGCGCAATCCTGCGCAGCCCCCTTGCAGTCACTCATAACCTGAAGGTCGTAGGTTCAAATCCTGCCCCCGCAACCAATTCAAGAACGCCGCCCTCGATAGAGGGCGGCGTTCTTGCGTAAGGGCCGAATGTGCGTGTCTGTCAAAGGCCTGCGATCGCAGCAGGCGCGTTGTGGCCGAGGTGCGCCACGAGGCGTTCGCATCGCCACTAGGTATGAAAAGCGCCGAGCACGGTCGCGCCGTCGACTTACCGCGCGGCCGCGCTATCAGCGCGCAACCTCGAACTTCTGCCTCGCCCACGTGCAGGCCGCGGCAAGGGCGGCGTCCGCGCCGGCAACCAGGCCCACCCAGAACAGGAAGCCGTGGTTCATGCCGGGGCAGCGGGTGATCTCGGTCGGCACGCCGGCCGCCCGCAGCCTTTCACCGTAGAACTCGGCTTCATCCCGCAGCGGGTCGTATTCGGCGCTCATCACGAAGGCCGGCGGCAAGCCGGAGACGTCCCGCGCGCGCAGCGGGGAGGCGTGCGGATTCTCCGCCTCCACGGGGCTGGTGAGGTAGTGCTCCCAGAACCACTTCATGGTGTCGCGGGTCAGGCCGTACCCATCGGCATTCTCGGCGTACGAGTG
>JBILYJ010000349.1:0-5775 GCA_044377795.1 Reyranella sp.
CCGATAAATCCCTCCGCGTGATCGCCAACGACATCTCGACCTCCTAAACGACGCTGTCGCTTCAAAGAATCGAGCCCCGACCTCCAGCGCAAATCACATAAGAGTCATCGGTTCAGACGGTTGGTATTAGCCGCAAAGATTCGCTGCGCTGGGCCACTTCGCTCGTTGCTTTTGCCCAGACCGCCGCCTAAGCCGGATTTGCGGCTGCCGACGCCCGCTCCTCTTCTCAAGGAAATTCACTCGTTTGAGCACCCCTCCGGAAGCGGCCGGCCCGCGCGCGCACGTGGCGAATGCCGCCCGCGCATGGGCCCAGATCCTCGCGCGCTATCGACAGCCCAGCAACAGCCGCAGCATTTTCGAGATCGCCGTCACGGTGGTGCCGCTGATCGCCTTGTGGGCGCTGGCCTGGGCGACCCTCGACATCGGCTACTGGCTGGCGCTGCCGCTGGCCTTCGCGGCCGGCGCCTTCATGGTTCGGCTGTTCGCGATCCAGCACGATTGCGGGCATGGCGCCTTCTTCCGCCAGCGCTCGGCAAACGACTGGATCGGGCGCATTGCCAGCGTCCTCACGCTGACCCCTTACGAAGTGTGGCGCCGCACGCATGCGACCCATCATGCCAGCACCGGCAATCTCGACAAGCGCGGCCTCGGAGACGTCGACACGCTGACGGTCGAGGAATACCGCGCCCGCTCGATGTGGGGTCGGCTGCGCTATCGTCTCTATCGCCATCCGCTGGTCATGTTCGGTCTCGGACCGGCCTATCTGTTCATCGTCCAGCATCGCCTTCCGATTGGCTTGATGCGCGATGGATGGCGGCCGTGGGTCAGTACGATGACGAACAACCTGGCGATCGTTCTGGTCGCCGGTCTGCTCATCTGGCTGGTCGGCATCAAGGCCTTCCTGCTGATCCACCTCCCGGTGCTGCTGCTTTCCGCCTCGGTCGGCGTGTGGCTGTTCTTCGTCCAGCACCAGTTCGAGCACACGAAGTGGGACAGCGATCCCGACTGGAACCTGCACGAGGCCGCCCTGCACGGCAGCTCGCACTATGATCTGCCGGCCTTCCTGCGCTGGTTCACCGCCAACATCGGCATCCATCACGTCCATCATCTCAGCAGCCGCATCCCCTACTACCGGCTGCCGCACGTGCTGCGCGACCATCCCGAGCTACGGGACGTCGGACGCCTGACCCTGATCCAGAGTTTCCGTTGTGTGCGCCTGGTCCTGTGGGACGAGACGCAGCGCCGCCTCGTGTCCTTCCGCGAGGCGCGCAAGATCGCGGGATAATTGACGTTCAACGCCAGCCGCGTTCGTCTCGACGGGGTTGGTTCGCGGTGAGCCTCAACTCATCCAGCTCAACCTCTCTGCGCGTCAGGTATTCTGCCACAGACGCGTCGTGTAGGCGCCCTCGACATTGGCATCGATCTGCGCCGCGACGGCGTCGCTCTCGCCGATACGCGGTGCGATGATCCTGCCGAACGAGATGCGGCCGGGCGCAGGCCACGCCTTCGGGTCCCACAGCTTGGCGCGCACGATCGAGCGGGCGCAATGGAAGTAGCAATGCTTGATGCGCACGCGGGTCGCGAGCAGCGCCGGCTTGCCGAGCGAACTCAGTGAGGCCACGAGGTCGGGGTCGTCGTGGATCTCCGCCGTGCCGGAGATGCGCAGCGTCTCGCCGGTCGCCGGGACCAGCGCGATGATGCCGATCTCACCGGTGTCGATGATGTTGTTCAGGCCGAAGGCCAGATTGTTGCCGACCCGCTCCGGGATCAGCAGCGTCTTCGCATCCTCGACCCGGATGAACCCCGGCTCGTCGCCCTTGGGAGAGACTTCCACGGTGCCGTCCGCCGACGTGGTGCCGAGCAGGGCGAACGGGCAGCGCTTCAGGAACTCGATCGACTGCTCGTCCAGCGCGTCGAGGATCTTGACGCGGCTGGCCGGTCGCGGTTCGGCAATGATGCGCCGCAGGTCTTCCTTCGTGCTGATGCGAGCCATGAGACAAACTCCCTCGAGACGCGTAGTGCGCCAACATCCGCCACTTGCGAACGACTTGCAACCTCGCCGGTGGTGGGGGCTCTATGGCGGCGTCAGGCGAAGTGCGGCGCCACCTCGAGCATGAAGCGCTGCATCTGCTCCTTCACCATGGCATGCGGCTTCTGCCCGTAGTTGAAGTAGAGGATGACCTCGGCGACGCCGGCCGCCTCGACCTGCTTCAGCGTGTCGACGATGTGCTGCGGGCTGCCGCACAGGATCGACTTGTCGGTCAGCTTCTCCGGCCGCATGTCGCGCAGGATGTTCACGATCTCGACGAAGTATTTGTAGGTCGGTGGCACCTTCTCGCCCGACGACGAGGGGAAGGCCGCGATCAGCGCGTCCTGGAAATAGCGGACCAGGGCTTCCTTGCCGTAGCGCTCCTCCTCCGGAGTCGCGGCGATGTGCACGAAGTAGGAGCACATGGCCCGCCGCATCGGCCGCTTGAAGCCGGTCTCGCAGGTCTCGCGATAGACCCGCACCGCATCGGCCAGCGACCCGTAGACCATGGCCGCCGCGAAGGGCGCGTAGATCACGTTCCAGTCGTTCTTCGCCGCCAGCTCCATCGACGGCCGCGAAAAGCAGGCCACGTAGGGCCTGAGCGGGCTCTGCGCCGGCTTCGGGCGCACCTCGACGTCGTTGAATTCGTAGAAGCGGCCCTTGTGGGACCACGTGCCGGGCTCGGTCCAGGCGCGCCACACGATCTCCAGCCCCTCGGCGAACAGCTCGGCGGACTCGTCGAAGGGCATCTGGAACGGATCGTATTCCTTGCGGTCGTAGCCACGGCCGGCGGCGAAATCGACCCGGCCGCCCGACAGGAGATCGAGCGTCGCCCACTCCTCGGCGACATGCAGCGGATGGTGGACCGGCAGCAGGGTCACGGCCGGCGCCAGCCGCAGCTTCGTCGTGGCGCCCGCCAGCTGCGCCAGCATCGCCAGCGGCGAGGCGTTGACGCCCAGCAGGTTGAAGTGATGCTCGCCGATCCAGGCCGAGTTCAGCCCGACCTTCTCGGCCCACAACGCCTCGGCATAGATGTCCTTGATGAAGGACTCGGCCGAGCGCGGATTGTTCGGATACCGGTTGTCGGACAGGGTGAAATAGCCGAATTGCATGGCGTTTCTCCGCACAGGATCTAGTTGGTCGCGACGAGTGAATTCTTCCTTGGGCGGCTGACGGCCGCCGGTTGGGTACGCCGCTCCAGCAGCTCTGCAACATGCCGACCCAGGCGAACCAGATAACGCCGGGTCTCATGCTCTGCTGCCGGACCATCGCCGGCAACCACGGCCGAAACGAACGCGGCGTGCCCGGCCCTGACGAAGGACGGCAGATCGCGATGGCCGAAGGCCACCCGGATGAGGAAGTCACTCTGGTCCCAGAACGATTCCGCAATCTCGACACTCCGGGGCGAGCGGGCGAGTTCGTGCAGAAGTTCATATCGTCGTCGGTTTCGTTGCCGCAGCTCCATGAACCGGGCAGCAGGCTCGTCGGGCAGTCCCGCCATCGAGGCCAACGCGGCGCATCGACGCCCGAAGTGCTCCGCTTCAACGGCCGACCGCCGCTCGGCGGCCAGGCGAGCGATGACGCCCTCGGTCGCGCCGAATAGCTCATAGAGGTCCTTCACCTCGGCGGGGACGGGGCGGACCACGCGGCAGCCGACCTGGGGCCGTATCTCGAGCAGGCCTTCGACCGTGAGACGGCGGATCGCGTCGGCAACCGGCGCGCGACTGATCGACAGGACGCGACCGACCCCCTCGGACGAGATCTGATCGCCGGGATTCAGTCCCCCGCCGAGCAGCAGACCCTTCAAGTACGCGTATGCCAGATCGTGCAGGCGGGGGGCGCCCTGCCACAGCGCTTCGGGCGCGTCGGGGAGAAGCACGTTGAGGGTTACTCGCATGGTCTATATACTAACATACTAGTATATTTGAACATAACGAACACTCAACGGGTCTGTGGAGGACGCCATGTACGACGCGGGCAATGCGCTGAAGATCGTGGAGGCGCTGAAGGACACCGAGGCCGAGTCGGAAGCCAACCGACAACTCAGCAATCGCGCGGTGGACCTGCTGCATCAATCCGGAGTCACCCGCATCGTGGCCCCTGCCGCTTATGGCGGCTACGAACTGCCGGTCCGGGCCCTGGTGGAAGCCGAGCGGACGATCGCCCAGGGCAGCACGGCGGCCTCATGGGTGCTGATGGTTTGCGCGGCCCACACCTTCATCGCCGGCCGCCTGCCCTCGCAGGGCCAGGACGAAATCTTCGGGGGCCATCCGGGCATGCTCATTCCGGGCGTCCCGTCGCTCCGCGGCACCTGCCAGCGCGCCGATGGCGGCTACATCCTCAACGGCCGCTGGCCCTATGCCAGCGGGGCCGACCATGGCGACTGGGTCCTGGTGGGCTGCAAGGGACTCCGCAACGAAGCGGGCGCCTCCTGCCCTTCCCTGATCGTGGTGATGCCCAAGAAGGACGCCGTCATCGACGACACCTGGTTCACCCTCGGCATGCGCGGGACCGGTTCCAAGGACATCGTTCTCGACAACGTCTTCATCCCGGAGCGCTACGCGGTCCCCATGCTCGAGGCTCAGCAGGGCACCGTCCCGGGAATCGACATCCCCCTTTATCGGCTTCCGATCCGCCCGACCCTGGCGACCATGCTGCTCGGCACGATCGTGGGCATGGCCGAGCGTGGATTGCAGCTCTTCATCGACAAGACCCGCGGTCGACGCGACGTCTACACCGGCGCGATGAAGGCCGAGAACGCCGGCGTGCAGCGGAGGGTCGCGGAGGCCAGCGTGGAAATCTCCTGCGCCTGGGCGCTGACGCGGCAGAACTGCGATCTTCTCGAGGAGGCGATGCTGCGCGATCCGCCGATGCCCGCGGCGAAGCGGGCGCAAATCCGCTGGAATGCGGCCTACGCCACCGAGTTGTGCCGGCGTGCCTGCAACAGGCTCTTCGAGGGTGCGGGCGCTGGCGCCGCGCACGACAGCCACGTCATGCAGGTCTTCTTTCGCGACATGAACACCGCGTCACATCACGCGATGCTCGATTTCGACGTGAACGTCGAGATACAGGGCAAGAGCCTGCTGGGTGTGCACCTCGACGACGCCTGGGTGTGATCACCCCGCCTGCTGCGCCACTTCTGACAGGGAGACGATCCAGTCGCGGAACGCCTTGATCTTGCGCCGCCGGATCGCCTCGGGCGGATAGACGAGATAGTAGGCGAAGTCCGAGGAGCGCTTGAATTCGAAGGGCACGACCAGCCGGCCGGCCTTGAGGTCGGGCTCGACCAGCGGATTGCGCCCGACCGCCACCCCGAGCCCATCCATCGCCGCCTGATAGGCTGCTAACGGGAAGTCAAACGAGACGCCGCGCGAGGCATCGACGCCTTTCACACCCGCGGCCGTCAGCCAGACCTGCCAGTCGTCCGGGAAGTTGCCGATATGCAGCAGCGTGAACCGCTTGAGGTCGGTCGGCTTCTTCAGGCCGTTCGGCCCCTTGAGCAACGAGGGCGCACAAACCGGCATGACGTCCTCGGCAACCAGCCGCTCGGCCATCAGGTTCGGCCACTGGCCGCGGCCATAACGGATGCCGATGTCGACATCCTCGCGCGAGAAATCGACCAGCCCCGTGCCGGTCGAAATGCGCACGTCGATCTCGGTGTTGGCGCGTTGAAAGCCGCCCAGCCGCGGCACCAGCCATTTCATGGCGAACGACGCCGTGGTCGTTACCGTGAGGTGGCCGCCTTT
>JBILYJ010000350.1:0-5772 GCA_044377795.1 Reyranella sp.
AACAGGTCCAAACGCGTGATCTCGACACTCATCAAAGGCTCCTCTCGATCGGACTTCGAGAGGAATCACCATTCGAACCGCTTGGGAATCCTTAAAATGAGTCACACGCTCTGGCCGTTGGTATAAGGGCTTGAATCGATTCAAATCATTTCCGGCCAGCCTCTCAGGATGAGGTAAGGGCTTGAATTGATTCAATTCATTTCCGGCCAGCCTCTCAGGATGAGGTAAGGGCTTGAATTGATTCAATTCATTTCCGGCCAGCCTCTCAGGATGAGATTGCTTGTTGAATGACCGCTAGGCCCGCCGGTTCGCGGCGTTCCAGTACTGTTCGAGATTGGAGATCAGCGCCGGGCTGAAATGGCAGTAGGCCTGCTCGCGCGCGTAGAGCGCGGCGTAGCGGCGGAACGTGTCGAGCGGCTCCGCGCCGAGTCGCAGCGCGCGGCGGTTGCCGATGGCGCCGACTGCGCCCGATCCGGTCAGCCGGTCGATGACACGGGAGATGGTGGCATCGATCTCCTCCGGCGCCACGACCTCGTCGCAGATCATGCGGCCGACCTCTGAATCGCATTCGATGCGGCGCTCGTACATGATCGCCTGGCGTGCGAGCCGGTCGCCCACGAAGCGTGACAGGCGCAGGTTCGCCATCGCGGGGATGATGCCTTCCTTGCGCGCCGGCAGGGTCATGTAGGCGTCGCGTCCGGCGATGTTGAAGTCGGTCGCCAGCAGGATCTGGCAGCCGCCACCAATGGCGAAGGTCTCGACCGCCGAGATCCAGAGCTTCTCGATCGAATCGCCCGCTACCTCGTCCGGCGGCACGTCCGGTCGGGCGAGGCCGCGGAACATCTTGTTCACGAAGCCCATGTCGCGGATCAGGAACCACAGGAACGGGATCTTGCCGTAGTAGAGGTGTGTGAGGTTGATGCCGGCATTGTAGACGCGGCGGCCGGCATACTTGCCCTCCGGCACCACGTCGCCGCGCAGCACCGCGACCTCGCTCTGCCGGTCGAGGATGCAGACATCGGCGCCGATCTCGGTCGCGGCCTGGGTCGCATTGTCTTCCGAGTTGAGGAAGCGCCGGTTGGACAGCAGCAGTACCGCCGCCTTGCCCTGGCGCTCAACCCTGGCGCCGCCGAGATCGAGGCTGCCATCGCGCTGGAACTTCGCCAGAGCCTCGGCCGATTCCTCACGGGGCAACAGCATGGCGTGACACAGGTGCAGGCCGCACTCGGGATCGGCGAGGAACTGGTTGAAGAGGATGCCCTGGTCGATCTCCACCCCGTCCTTCTCGGACTGGCGCAGCTCGGCCTCGCCCGCAACCTGTGCCTCGGTTGGCACCAACCCGGGCACCAGCGCGGCGGCGTCATAGACCAGCCGCTCGATACGCACGAACTTGGCGCGGTTGTCGGTCAGTCTGTCGTAGAGCGTGCGCGCGTGGCGGCGCAGGAAGGCGAAGCGGGCCTCGCGTGCGGCCTGCTTCAGGGACTCGGCCAGATCGTACGTGGCTGCATCACGGTTCGGCTTGGCGGGCAGGCGGGAGAGACGCTCCGCGGCGTCGCGCCAGTAGGCCGAGAAGGCGGCCGTGTCAGCCGCGAAATCGCCGCTGGCCGCGACCGGCGCCATCCCATTCATCACGACGTTCCTGCCCGAAGAACTATGGAGCGGGCGACGGGATTCGAACCCGCGACCTACGGCTTGGGAAGCCGACGCTCTACCACTGAGCTACACCCGCATTGCTTCCATTCTAGCGCGTGGTTGCGCCCGAGGTCCAATCGTGTATCTCAGGCATATGCTCGATGAAATCCTCACGCCCGAAGAGCGCGCGGTCGTGGCGCGCGCCAAGACGTTCGCCGAAGAACATGTCGCGCCCAACGCCGCGCGCTGGGAATGGGAGCGCCGCTATCCGCTCGAGACCATCAGGGCGGCGTGCGCCATCGGCCTCAATACGATCGAACTGGCGAAGAAGCATGGCGGGCAGGGCCTGTCCTTCTCCTGCAAGCTGCGCGCCTTCGAGGAGATCGCGCGGCACGACTTCGCCTTCGCCTTCGCCCTGATCAACCATCACAATGCCTGTGCGCGCTTCGCCCGCGACGGCCAGCCGGCCCATGTCGCACGCCTGCTGCCGCGCATGCTGACCGGCGACCTGATCGGCTGCGCGGGTCTCAGCGAGCCCGGCGTCGGCAGCGATTTCGGCGGCCTCGAGATGGAAGCCGTGCGGGTCGAGGGCGGCTGGAAGGTGAACGGCGCCAAGGCGTGGATCACCAATGCCGCCGTGGCTGGCCTCTCGGTGGCCTATGCGCAGACCGACCGTTCGCAGGGCTATCGCGGCATCATCTGCCTCGCCATCGAGGCGGAGCGGCCGGGCTTTCATCGCGAGAAGCCGTTCGAGTTGCATGGCGGTCACGCGATCGGTGTCGGCGGCTTCCGTCTGGTCGACTATTTCGCGCCCGACGAGGCGGTGCTGCATCCGCCAGGCAAGGCCTTCAAGGCGGCGCTGGCCGGCATCAACGGCGCCCGTGCCTATGTCGCGGCCATGTGCTGCGGCATGCTGCAGGCGTCGCTCGAGACGGCGGTGTGCTACACGCAGCAGCGCAAGACCTTCGGCCAGCCGGTGATCGAGCATCAGGGTGTGCGCTGGAAGCTGGTCGACGCCGCGACCGATCTCGAGGCCGCGCGCCTGCTTTGCTACCGCGCCGCCCGCCTGATCGACGAGGGTGCCGACGCGGTCCTGCCGGCGGCGTATGCCAAGAAGTTCGCGACCGACATGGCCGTGCAGCGCATCGCCGACTGCATCCAGGCGATGGGCGCCAACGGCCTGCGCGCCGACTATCCGCTGGCCCGCCATCTCGCGGGCGCCAAGATCGCGGCCTACACCGACGGCTCGATCGAGATGATGAACGAGCGCATCGGCGCAGGGCTTGGCTCGGTGTTCGGTACTACAAACAAGCCTTCGTCCTGAGCGGAGCGCCCCCTCGGAAGCCCTCGGGGCAGGCTCCGTCGCGTAGTCGAAGGACGACGGGGCTTTTTGTTTAGGCGTTTTCCAGCCGGCTAGGCGTTGTGGGCGCGCTTCAGGGCCTGGTCGAGATCGTCGAACAGGTCGCCGCTCTCCTCGACGCCGACCGACAGCCGCAGCAGGTCCGGCGGGCAGGGCGTGCCCGGCCCCTCGATGCTGGCGCGATGCTCGATCAGGCTCTCGACGCCGCCCAGCGAGGTGGCACGCTTCCACAATTCGACGCGCGCCGCCGCGGCGATGGCCGCGCGCTCGCCGCCCTTCACCCGTACCGACAGCATGCCGCCGAAGCCGCCCGTCATCTGCCGTGCCGCCGCCGCATGGCCGGCGAAGAAGGGCAGGCCGGGATAGAGGACCTGTTCCACCATCGGATGCTCGGCGAACTTCTCGGCGAGACTCTGCGCCGACTTGCAGGCCCAGGCGACGCGCGGGTAGAGGGTGCGCATGCCTCGCATCAGCAGCCACGCTTCGGTCTGGCCGAGAATGGTTCCGAGTTGCGAACGGATGGTCCGGAGCTTCGCCCAGTAGGCGTCGTCCCGCGCGCCGGTCAGGGCGCCGGCGATGATGTCGGAGTGGCCGTTGAGGTACTTGGTGGCCGAATGCATGACGATGTCGGCGCCATGGTCGATCGGCCGCGTCAGCACCGGCGTCGCAACCGTCGAATCGACGCCCAGCAGCGCGCCGGCCTTGTGGGCGATCTCGGCGATCGCGGCGATGTCGGACACGCTCCAGGTCGGGTTGGCCGGCGTCTCGATCCAGACGAGCTTTGTGACGCCGGGCTTCACCGCCGCGGCCACCTGGTCGGTCTTGTCGGTGTCGACGAATTCGACCTTGAGGCCCCACTGCGTGGCAAATGTCATCAGCCAGTTGCGCAGCGCCCAGTACATGACCTTCGAGGTCACGACATGGTCACCGGGCGACAAGGCCAGGAAACAGGCGGTCGCGGCACTCATGCCCGACGAAAAGATAAGGGATTTCGCGCCGCCTTCGAGCGCCGTCAGCGTTGCCTCGGCCTGGTCGAACGTGGGATTGTCGGCGCGAGCGTAGATGCGCCCCGAGCGGTATCCGTTGTCCTCGTCCCGCAGATAGGTGCTCGCCATATGGATGGGCGGTACGACGGCCTTGGTGACCGGGTCGATCCAGCCCATCGCCTGGGCGGCAAGAGAAGCGGGAGCAAACTTTTTCTCGGACATCCGGGGCACCGTCGGCTTACACGAATCTTACATCTGACGCGCCCTTATGGCGCATCGCAGCACTTGAAATGAGGATGCACTAGTAGCTTCATATGTAGTGATTTGCTCGCGATATCTTTAGGATCGGCAAAGTTGCCGACGTGACGGCAAACACTCGCTGGGGAGTCAGGAATGGACGTTCAAACCCTGCACACGAAGCAGCCTCACACGGCCGGTCGCGGTGACCGCGTCGCCCGCACACGCGAATCGATCGTGGCGTCGGCCCTGGCCCTCGCGGCGGCCGGACAGGTCGCGCCGATCGTGCGCGACATCGCCCAGATGGCCGGTGTCTCCGCGCGCACCGTGTTCCAGCACTTCGCCGACACTGCCGAGCTCTATGTCGCCGTGCTGGGTCGGGTCCTGGCCGCGCTGGTCGGAGAGGCGCCGGGGATCGCGGCCGCCGGGCCCGTCGAGACGCGCATCGCCAGCATGATCGACCAGTGCGCGGACCGCTACGAGCAGCTCCGGCCGATGTGGACCTTCGTCGAGACCTTGCAGCGCCGCTCGCCGGAAGCCGCCGACATGATCTCGCGGATCTACAGCGCCAACACCGCGCAGCTCTCGCAGGCCTTTGCTCCCGAACTGGGCGCGCTGCCGGCGGAGTCGCGCCAGCGGACGCTGACGGCGCTTGCCCTGGCCATCGCGCCGGAGAGCTGGGTCGTGTTGCGCCAGCGGCTCGGACTGTCGGTCGACCAGGCGCGCGACGAGCTCGGCTTCGTCGTGCAGTCGGTGTTCGCGACCGAGGCCGCGCGCCGCTAGCGGCTCAAGGCCCGGTGCCGCCGGCGGCGGCGCGGGCCAGCCTCTCGAGCGAGCGGTCTCTGAGACCGAGCTCGCCGAGATGGGTGACCGTGTTCAGCACATAGTCGAGGTTGCTGCCGGTGGCGCCATGGCCCTGGCGGATCAGCCGGAGCGCGTCCGCCTCCGGCAGCTTGCCGGCGAACTGCCGGTGGGCCCGGTCGGCGAGATAGACCAGCGCCGGCACGGTCCGGCCGTCGTCGAGCCGGATCGGCCGCACCGTCTCCTCGTAGACCCCGTCATTGTCGATTTCGCGATGGATCAGGTAGCGCCGCACCTCGTCGTAGGTGGCGGCCGGCAGCCGGTGCGCCAGCCCGCGGCACGAGCCGCCCGGCAGCAGGCCGAGGATCAGGCCGGGTTTTGCGGGCGTGCCGCGATAGTGCTCCGAGTAGATGCAGAAGGCGCGGTGCCAGCCCTGCAGTCGCGCCGCCTGAGTTTCCGGCGTCGCGAAGCCGGGGTTCCACATCAGCGAGCCGTAGCCGAAGACCCACCGGGGGCTGGTCGGGGAGGTACCTGTGAGTGTGCCCAATCCCAGAGTCCTTCGGTCTCAAGTTGTCCCACTCACCTCATCCTGAGAGGCTGGCCGGAAATGAATTGAATCGATTCAAGCACTTATACCAACCGTCTGAACCGATGACTCTTATGTGATTTGCGCTGGAGGTCGGGGCTCGATTCTTTGAAGCGACAGCGTCGTTTAGGAGGTCGAGATGTCGTTGGCGATCACGCGGAGGGATTTAT
>JBILYJ010000027.1:0-21975 GCA_044377795.1 Reyranella sp.
TTCTTCAAGCTGGCCCTGCTGCCGGTGCTGGTCTGGACGATCGGCCGCTACGTCTTCCCGCTCGATCCGCTGTGGCTCACCGTGGCGACCCTGAACGCGGCCATGCCGGCCGGCGCCAACGTCTACCTGATCGGCCAGATGTACGGGATCGGGGTCGCCCGCGCGACCAACGCCGTCGTCATCTCGACGGCGGCCAGCGTCGCCACGCTGTCGATCGCGCTGCTGTTGCTCGGCGTGCAGGCACGCTAGGATGCAACGAGGGGAAAATGCCATGTCGTACGAAGCGGTTCAGGTGAAGAAGGTGACCGGCTGCTGCGGCGCCGAGGTGCTGGGCGTCGATCTCAAGTCGATGAGCAACCGCCAATGGGACGAGGTTCAGCAAGCCTTCGTCGAGCACGGCGTCATCTTCTTCCGCGACCAGAACCTCACGCCCGAGCAGCATCTCGAGTTCGCGCGGCGCTGGGCGCCGATCGACGTAAACCGCTTCTTCAAGGCGGTTCAGGGGTATCCCGAGATCGCCGAGGTGCGCAAGGAGCCCGAACAGAAGACCAACATCGGCGGCGGCTGGCACACCGACCACAGCTACGATGTGGAGCCGGCCATGGGCTCGATCCTGCTGGCCCGCGAACTGCCGGAAGAGGGGGGCGACACGCTGTTCGCCAACATGTACCGGGCCTTTGAGACGCTGTCGCCCGGCCTGCAGCGCACGCTCGAGGGGATGCGCGCCGTCCATGGCTCCGCCCACATCTTCGGCAGGGGCGGCGTCAACGACCAGAATCCGGAGGGCACCAGCCGCTATGAGAACCACGACAAGGTAGGCGCCGATGTCCCGCATCCGGTCGTCATCCGTCACCCGCTGAGCGGGCGCAAGGCGCTCTACGTCAATCCGGCGTTCACGCTGCGGTTCGAGAACTGGTCCGCCGAAGACAGCAGGCCGCTGCTCGAGCACCTCTACCGGCATGCCGCGCGGCCCGAATTCACCTGCCGATTTCGCTGGCAGGAGGGCTCGATCGCCCTGTGGGACAACCGTGCGACCTGGCACTACGCCGCCAACGACTATCAGGGCGAGCGGCGCCTGATGCATCGCGTCACCGTCGCCGGCTGCGCGTTGCAGGCGGCGACGGGAGCGGCGTCTTAGCGCGAAGCTACTGCTTCAGGCGGATCGTCATCGCGGCGATGCCGGTCGCCAGGTTGTAGCCGGCATCCTTCACGACGCCCGAGGCCAGCATGCCGATCTCGGCGTTCGGACCGCCATAGATCCAGTTGCCGCCGGCCTGGTTGCCGGCCGCGACCGTACCCTGCTCGCCGACATAGGTGCCGCCGATCTGCGTCGGGGCGCGATCCGAGCCCAGCGAATAGACGCGCCAGATCGTGTGCACGGCCTTGGTGTAGCCGATGTCGATGCCGACCTTGTCGATCGTGCCGGTGTACTGCGCCGTCGAGACGCCGTCCTTGCCGAGGAACACGCAGTCGAGCGGCTTGGCCGAGCCCAGGAGGTAGCCCGTGCTGCCGCCGACATTGCAGGTCAGCGAGCCGATGTAGATGCGGGAATTGGCGTTGGTGGTGTTGAGCTGCTGCGCGGTCGACTGCTGCATGCTGCAGGCGCCGGTCGAGAGGGCGAGGGCGGCCAGTGCGGCCGTCATGACGATGTTCTTCATAGACACTCCTTCAGGGGGAGGGCCACCCAAAAGGGGCGCCCGTCCGGGGGAGAGCCACTAGCACGGCTCAGGCCGTGGCGCCCGTCATCACGGCTTCCTGGTCCTCGGGGGCGTAGAAGAAATCCCCGGGCCTGAAATCGTGGCCGAGGTCGCCCAGCAGGCGGCGCTGGCGCGGCGTGCAGCGGTCGAGGACCGCCGTGTAGGGGCCGCTGAAATCGTAGGCCCGCATGAACATCTGGCAGTAATTGTAGAGCAGGGTCTTGCGCGCCTTGCCGGAATGGTTGGGCGAGGGTCCGTGCCACAGAGCGTGCGGAAAGACATAGGCGTCGCCCGCCTTGCCGAGCAGCGGCACCGCGCCCGGCATGCCGGGATGAGGGATGCGCTCGGCGCGCTCGGGAAAGGGCCGGAGATGGCTGCCGGGGAACACCGTGAAGTTGCCGCTGTCCGGCGCGGTCACGTCAGTCAGCAGGTACATCACCTTCACGGCCAGCGGCCGGCTGGTCTCGCTGACCCGGATCGCCTTCTGCGCCTGACCGCCGTCGGTGTGGGTGTAGCCTGGGAAAAGGTCCGTCGAGGCGCGCACGATCGCCTGGCTCATCGAGAACTGGATGTAGGGGCCCATCAGGTCGAGGATCAGATCGAAGATCCCCGGCCGGTCGATCAGGTCGATGAAGGCCTGGTGATAGGGCAGCAGGTCGCGTCGATCCATGAACGCGTCCTTGTTCGGGTCGGGCAGTTTCCACGCATAGTGGCCGCGCGGCAGCGCACCCGGCGCAGGCTCGTAGCCCGGCTCGGTGCGCACCGTGTCGTCCAGCAATTTTGAAAGGAAGTCGACCTCGGCGGACGACAGCGCGCTCTCGATCTGCAGGTAGCCGTCGACGGCCCACTGTTCGCGTTGTGCCTCGGTGAGCGTGCGCGTGGTGTTGGCCAGCATGCGTTCCTCCCTGGAAGCCTGCTGCCAGCCTAGCGCGATCCGCCGCCCGTGTCGGCGGCGGTCTATCGCATCGCGGCCTGAGGAGCTGCCGGCGTGACCCTACCGCGAATCGCGCTTCGCCTGGGCCTTCGCCACCTGGCTGCGGACGCTGCCGCGCACCGACCGCGGCACGTGGTTCTCCACCTCGACTCGCGCCTTGCCGCGAACGACCTTGGCGGGGCCACGGGTTTTCGCCGGCGGCGTGGCCGTCTTGGCCCTCTGCTTAAGCGCCAGCGCCTTCTTCGCGCTCTCGACCAGTGCCGCCTTCGCCTTGACGCTGCCTCGGCGGGCGGTCTCGGCGTCGAGACGGGCAAGTGCCTCGGTCAGGATGGTGAGCTTGAGCCGCGATCCATCATCGGCCTTCGGCGGCGTCGCGCCGCGCGGCGTGGCCTTGCCGCGCAGCTCGCGGCGCTGCCGCTCGGCCATCGTCCTCGCCCGGTCGCGCTTGGTGCGCAGGCGCTTCACCAGGCCGGAGAGCTGGGCGTCGGTCAGCGACTTCACCGCTCGCGCGCCCGACATGTCCACCAATTCGCGTTCGTCCGCGCTGAGCGCCCGCAGTTCCTGCTTCTTCGTGATTGCCATCTTCGATCTCCTGGAAGGGAGGACATCCTTGCCAATCAAAGTTGCGCGCGTCTACCCCAGTGCCTGCCAGAGCAGCGCGACGCCCGACACGGCCATCACGACGTCGAGCATGTACTGAAACGCGGTGACGCTCAGACGTTCGACGATCAGGCGGGCGAGATAGGTGCCGGCCATCACCGAGGAGCCGGTGATCAACCCCTTGATCGCGATGTCGGTCGGGAGCGCGCCGAACGCCTGGAACGTGACGGCCTTGCTGATGTAGAGGGCGAGCGAGCCTGCCGCTTCCGTCGCGATGAAGGCGCCCTTCACCAGCCCGTGCGCCGCGAAAGCCGGTACACTGAGCGGTCCGGTCGAGACCACGATGCCGGTCAGGAAGCCGATCACGATGCCGGCCACGAGCATGCCGCCATAGCCCAGCACGATGTTGCGCCGGGCGAGCCAGCGGCGGCCCGGGATCATCGCGAGGAAGAAGACGCCAAGCGCCGTTTCGACCGTGTTCTCGGGAAGCGCCAGCAGGGTGCGGGCGCCCAGGGCCGCCGCGGGAATGCCGCCTGCCGCATAGGCCGCAGCGGCGCGCCAGTCGATGTGACGCCACCAGGCGGTGATCTTGGCGAAGTTCGACATCAGCGCGACGACCGCCATGATCGGCACCGCTTCACGTGGCCCGAAGACCATGACCAGAACCGGTAACAGGATGACCGTCGCGCCGGTCCCGACGACGCCGCTCACCGTCCCGGCGATCAGCCCGACGAACAGGACGAGGGCGTAGCTCAGCATTTCGCTCATCTCGTCATCCGCCCCCGTTCAGCGAGGGCGGAATGCCGCGAGTGCAAAGCGAGGTCCGCCTCAGTACCCGATGTTCGGCCGCAGCCACTTCTCCGCCTGCTCGATCGAGACGCCGCGGCGCTTGGCGTAGTCCTCGACCTGGTCCTTGCCGATGCGGGCGACGCCGAAATACTGCGCGTCGGGATGGGCGAAGTAGTAACCCGAGACCGCCGAGGTCGGCATCATCGCGAAGCTCTCGGTGAGCTGGATGCCGGCGTTCTGGCCGGCGTTCAGCAGCCGGAACAGTTCGGGCTTCTGGCTGTGGTCGGGGCAGGCGGGATAGCCCGGCGCCGGGCGGATACCGCGATACTTCTCGCGCACCAGCTCCTCGTTGGTGAGCGCCTCCTCGGGGACGTAACCCCACAGGGTCTTGCGCACCCGCTCGTGCAGACGCTCGGCGAAGGCCTCGGCCAGGCGATCGGCGAGCGCCTTCAGCAGGATGTCCGAATAGTCGTCGTGGTCGGCCTTGAAGCGCGCGAGATGCTCCTCGATGCCGTGCCCGGCGGTGACCGCGAAGCCGCCGATCCAGTCGGCCTCGGGCGAGACGAAGTCGGCCAGGCACATGTTGGCGCGGGGCGCCCGCTTCTCGATCTGCTGGCGCAGGAAGAAGAGCCGCGAGATTTCCTTGGTGCGCGTCTCGTCGCTGTAGATCGCCACGTCATCGCCCTCGCGGCGGCACGGCCAGAAGGCGACCACGCCCTTCGCCGTCAGCCACTTCTCGCGCACGATATGGTCGAGCATCTTGCGCGCATCGGCGTAGAGTTTCTTGGCGCTGTCGCCGACCACGGGATCCTCGAGGATGGCCGGATAGTTGCCGGCCAATTCCCAGGCGCGGAAGAACGGCGTCCAGTCGATGCGTTCCACCAGCTCGTGCAGCGGGTACTCGGCAAAGACGCGCGTACCGGTGATGGCGGGCTTGGGCGCCGTGTAGGCCGACCAGTCGATCTTGAAGTCGTTGGCGCGCGCCGCCTCGAGCGCGATCACCTTCTCCTTGGTGCCGCCCGCGCGTTCCACGCGAATCGCCTCGTACTCGGCCGCGACCTTGATGGCGAAATCCTCGGCCTGCGAGCCTGATTCCGAGACGAGCGCCGAGCAGACGCCGACCGCACGCGAGGCGTCGAGCACGTGCACGGTCGTGCCGTTGTAGCGCGGCGCGATGCGAAGTGCCGTGTGCACCTTGGAGGTCGTGGCGCCGCCGATCAGCAGCGGCAGGTTCATGCCCTGTCGCGTCATCTCCTCGGCCACCGTCACCATCTCGTCAAGCGACGGCGTGATCAGGCCGGACAGGCCAATGATGTCGGCCTTGTTGTCGTTGGCGCTCTTCAGGATGTCCTGGAACGGCACCATGACGCCGAGGTCGATGACCTCGAAGTTGTTGCACTGCAGGACCACGCCCACGATGTTCTTGCCGATGTCGTGGACGTCGCCCTTGACCGTCGCCATGACGATCTTGCCCTTGGGCCGCGAGCCTGCCGTCTTCTGCGCCTCGATGTAGGGCAGAAGATGCGCCACCGCCTTCTTCATGACGCGCGCGCTCTTCACCACCTGCGGCAGGAACATCTTGCCGGCGCCGAACAGGTCGCCGACGACGTTCATGCCGGCCATCAGCGGGCCCTCGATCACCTCGATCGGCCGCGCGATCTGCAGCCGTGCCTCCTCGGTGTCGGCCACGACGAACTGGTCCATGCCCTTGACCAGCGCATGCTCCAGCCGCTTCTCGACCGGCCAGCTGCGCCACTCCGCGTCCTGCGTCTCGGCGACCTCGCCGGTGCCCTTGTACTTGGGCGCCAGCTCGAGCAGCCGCTCGGTGGCCTCGGGATTTCGATTGAGGATCACGTCCTCGCAGGCATCGCGGAGTTCCTGGGGGATCTGGTCGTAGACCTCGAGCTGGCCGGCATTGACGATGCCCATGTCCATGCCCGCCTGGATGGCGTGATAGAGGAACACCGAATGCATCGCCTTGCGCACCGGCTCGTTGCCGCGGAAGGCGAAGGACAGGTTGGAGACGCCGCCGGAAATCTTGGCAGCGGGACAGCGCTTCTTGATCTCGCGCGTCGCCTCGATGAAGTCGACGCCGTAATTGTTGTGCTCCTCGATGCCGGTCGCCACCGCGAAGACGTTGGGATCGAAGATGATGTCCTCGGCCGGGAAACCCACCTGGCTCACCAGGATGTCGTAGGCGCGCGAGCAGATCTCGACCTTGCGCTCCTTGGTGTCGGCCTGGCCCTTCTCGTCGAACGCCATGACGACCACCGCCGCGCCGTAGCGGCGGACCTTGCGGGCCTGCGCGATGAAGGGCTCGACGCCTTCCTTCATGGAGATCGAGTTCACGATCGGCTTGCCGGCGACGCACTTGAGGCCGGCCTCGATCACGCTCCACTTGGAGCTGTCGATCATGATCGGCACGCGAGCGATGTCGGGCTCGGCGGCGATCAGCTTCAGGAACGTGTCCATCGCCAGCTCGGCGTCGAGCAGGCCTTCGTCCATGTTGATGTCGATGATCTGTGCGCCGCTCTCGACCTGCTGGCGTGCGACCTCGATGGCGGCCGTGTAGTCGCCCTCGAGGATCAGCTTCTTGAACCGGGCCGAACCCGTGACGTTGGTGCGCTCGCCGATGTTGATGAACATCGCCCGCGGCGCCGGCTTGCTGTCGATATCGATATCCTGAGCCATCAGAAGAAACTCGCCGGTTCCATGCCACTGAGACGCAGCGCGGGTGGCAGGACGTGCCAGGTGCGCGGCGTAATGCCTTTGACCGCCTCGGCGATCGCCTTGATGTGGGCGGGCGTGGTGCCGCAACAGCCGCCGACCACGTTGATCCAGCCGTTCTCTGCCCAGCCCTTGACCAGCTTGCCCGTCATTTCCGGCGGCTCGTCATAGGCCCCCAGCTCGTTGGGCAGGCCGGCATTGGGATAGATGCACAACATGCTGTCGACCTGCGGGTTGAGCGCCTGCACGTAGGGATGCAGCTCGGTGGCGCCGAAGCTGCAGTTCAGTCCCATGGTGATCGGCCTGGCATGCCGCACCGAATGCCAGAAGGCCTCGACCGTCTGGCCCGAGAGGTTGCGGCCGGCCAGGTCGGTGAGCGTCATCGACACCATCACCGGAAGGACCTCGCCGCGCGCCTCGCCCGCCTCGTCGACGGCGACCAGGGCTGCCTTGGCGTTCAGCGTGTCGAACACCGTCTCGACCAGAATGAAGTCGACGCCGCCGTCGAGCAGCCCGTCGATCTGCTCGCGGTACATGTCCTTCACCTCGTCGAAGGTGACGGCGCGAAAGCCCGGATCGCTGACCTTGGGAGAGACCGAGAGAGTCTTGTTGGTCGGCCCCAGCGCGCCCGCAACGAAGCGCGGCTTGGACGGATCGCGCGCCGTGGCGGCGTCGGCGCAGGCGCGCGTCAGCTTCGCCGCGGCGACGTTGATCTCGCGCGCCATGCCGGTAATGCCGTAGTCGGACAGGCTGATCGAGTTCGAGTTGAATGTGTTGGTCGCCACGATGTCGGCGCCGGCGTCGAGATAGGCGTTGCAGATCTCGCCCACCACGTCGGGACGCGTCAGGTTCAGGAGATCGTTGTTGCCCTTCTGGTCGTGGTTGAAGGTGCGGCCGCCGCGGAAGCCTTCCTCGTCGAGCTTGTAGCTCTGGATCATCGAACCGTAGGGCCCGTCCTTGATCAGGATGCGCTCGGCGCCGATGGCGCGCAGCTGGTCGGCCTTTTCCTCGCGGGTCACTTGGGGCGCACTCCCAGCAGATGGCAGATCGCAAAGGTGAGATCGGCCCGGTTCAGCGTATAGAAATGGAACTGCTCCACGCCCTCGTCGCGCAGGCGGCGGCAGAGGTCGCCGGCCACGGTCGCGGCGATCATGCGTCGTGTCTCGAGATCGTCGTCGAGCCCGTCGAACATGTTGCAGAACCACGGCGGGACCTTGGAGCCGCAGAGGCCGGCGATACGGTTGACGGCCTGGAAGTTCGACACCGGCATGATGCCCGGCACGATCGGCACGTTGATGCCCGCTGCCGCCGCGCGGTCGCGGAAACGCAGGAAATCGTCGGCCTCGAAGAAGAACTGCGTGATGCAGCGGTCGGCGCCCGCATCGACCTTGGCCTTCAGGTTCTCGAGATCCGCCTTCTCGTCGGCCGAGGCCGGATGCTTCTCGGGATAGCCCGCGACGCTGATCTGGAAGTTGCCGATCTTCTTCAGGCCTGTAACCAGCGCCGCCGCATTGGCGTAGCCACCCGGATGCGGCGTGTACTCGCCGCCCATGCCGCCCGGCGGATCGCCGCGCAGGGCCACGATGTGGCGGATGCCGGCATCCCAGTAGGCGCGCGCGATGTCGTCGATTTCACCTTGCGTGGCGGCGACGCAGGTGAGGTGCGCGGCGGCATCGATGCCGGTTTCGCTCTTGAGACGCGCGACGGTGTCGTGGGTGCGCTGGCGCGTCGAGCCGCCGGCACCGTAGGTCACGGAGAAGAAGGCGGGATGGAGAGGCGTCAGGCGCTTCACCGTCTCCCACAGCGTCTGCTCGGCGGCGTCGGTGCGCGGCGGCGAGAACTCGAACGATACGGCGAGCCGCTGTGGCGCGCGGGCAGGAAATTCGGTCGCGCTTCCCGCGGAACTCAGGGGACTGCCGATCGGACCGGTATCGGGGCTCATCGTGATTCTCCATGGGCAGAAACGGCGGCAGGCCGCGGGGTGGCGCGGGCCGGCAGCTCGCGCTCGCCGCGCCAGATGCCCGTCATCAGGCGGCGGCCGGGAAAGTGGATGGGTTCGAGGGGATTGAGGCCGGCGCTGCGCAGCCAGCCCTGCACCTGGTTGTCGGCGAATCCCAGATGCACATGCGCGTGCTCGCGCTTCAGCTCGACCAGGTCGTGTGGCGAGAAGTCGACCACGAGGACCGACCCGCCGGGCTTCACGACCCGCGCGGCTTCGGCCAGCGCCGCGGCGGGATCGTCGGCGTAGTGCAGCACATGGTGGATCGTGACGACGTCGAAACTGTCGGACTCGAAGGGCAGGGCGTACATGTCGCCCTGGCGGATATCGGCATTGTCGATGCCGGCGCGGGCGAGGTTGGCGCGGGCCAGCGCCAGCATTTCGCGGCTCTGGTCGACGCCGATCGCCTGCTCGACCTTGGGCGCCAGCACCTCGAGCAGGCGGCCCGTGCCGGTGCCGACATCGAGCAGACGGCGGGCACCGAGCGGCAGGTGATGGCTGAGCGCCCGCTCGATCTCGCGGTCGGCGACGTGCAGTGCGCGGAGTTCATCCCAGCGCTGGGCATTGTCGCGGAAGAAGCGGGCGGCGGCCGTCTGGCGGCGCTGCTGGACGGCATCCAGCCGGGCGCGGTCGGTCGCGATCCGGGGATGCTTGGGGTCGAGCCGGCGCACGAATTCGCGCACCAGGGCGGCATCCTCGCCGCCATTGGTCAGGCGGAAGCGGGTGAATTGGGCCTCGCGGAAACGCTCCAGCAGGCCTGCCTCGACCAGCAGTTTCAGGTGCCGGGAGACGCGCGGCTGGCTCTGCCCCAGCACGTTCACATAGTCGCTGACAGTCAGGTCCTCGCGAGCGGCCAAGGCCAGTATCCGGAGCCTGGTGTCTTCGGCAGCGGCCCGCAGCAGGGTGAGGAGGTGTTCCATGAGAACAATGATATAAGCATATCTTTATGTATGCAAGGAATCGTTGGGGGCGATCTGTGGCCGCGGAAACACAAGAAACAAAGGATCCTTGCGCTCGGAAATTCCGGCCCCGGAATTGCTTTAAAAACACTGCGCCAGTATGCAACACTCCGAACGATGCGACGGATGAACGTCGTGTTACGCTTTTTGGCCCGGCGTCCCGGGCCAGCGGATGATCCGGGGTCGGCGTTGATGATCGGTGTGACGAGAGCCTTTGCTGCCAGCATTCGCCGCTCGATTGTCGCGGTCGCCCTTGCCGGAACGGTCGTCGGGGGCTGTGCTTCCGGTGATACCGGCGCCGCCGAAGTATGGGATCCGCTGGAAACCCCGAACCGTTTCATCTTCTCGATCAACCGCGCCGTCGATGTCATGGCGCTGCGTCCGCTGGCGGTGATGTACCGCGATCTGCTGCCCGAGCGGGCGCAGACAGGCGTGCGCAACGTCCTCGACAATCTGGGCGAGCCGGTCACGGCCATCAACGAGGTCTTCCAGGGCGATCCGAATCGCGCTGCGACGACCATGGCGCGTTTCCTGGTGAATTCGACCATCGGCGTCGCCGGCATCTTCGACGTCGCCTCGAGCTTCGGGCTGGAGCGCACCAAGGAAGATTTCGGCAAGACGATCGGCCTTTGGGCCGGCGTGGAGCCGGAGAATGGCGGCTTCTATCTCATGCTGCCGGCCTATGGCCCGTCCAACGCGCGCGACGGCACTGGCCTGATGATGGACTATCTGGTCGATCCGTTTCGTATCCTGACCTTCAACCTGGCCATCGACTGGGACGTCTGGCAGATCGGCCGCTACGGCCTCAACGGCGTCGATTACCGCTCCCGGACGATCTTCGCGCTCGACGATCTCGAGAAGAACAGCGTCGACTACTACGCCGCGCTGCGTTCGGCCTACACCCAGAACCGCGCCGACCAGATTCGCGAGAAGCGCGAGAAGACGAATGCCCGTAGCGAACTCGAGCGTCGCGACAACCTGGCACTCGTCCGCTAGCGCAAAGAGCCCGGCGGAGGATGCATTGATCGGGCGTCCGGGCTAAAACGCTTGCCCTAAATTTCGTCATAGGAGTGCACGGTGCCGAAGCTCGCCTCTCGTCGTGTCGTGTTGCAGCTCGTGGCCACTGCCGCGATGTTCACCGCCGTGCCCGTGGTCGGGCCGGCCGTTGCCGCCGATCCCTCACAGATCGTGCAGAACACCGCGCAGCAGGTCATCGAGATCGTGAAGACCAAGACTGGCGCCGCTCGCCAGGCAGCAATCCTGGCAATCCTGCAGGCCAACTTCGACATGGCCGCCATGGGACGCGCGGCGCTGGGCACGCATTGGAACACGGCGACCGAGCAGGAACGTGCGCGCTTCCTCAAGGCCGTCGCCACCGCCGAGGCCAAGGCCTACAGCGAGCGCTTCGGCCAGTATGGCGGCCAGACCCTGAACATCGGCAAGGTGACGCCGCGCGCCAACGGCGTGACGATCGTCGACAGCCGTCTGAACCAGACGAGCGGCCAGCCGATCAAGCTCGAGTGGGAGGTCCGCGGCGACCGCATCACCGACGTGAAGGTCGAAGGCGTCAGCATGGTCATGACTAGACGTTCGGATTTCAATTCCTACATCCAGAATCATGGCGGCAAGGTCGAGCCGCTGGTCAGCGAGCTGGAAGCCCGGGCCGCGCGCTGAAGCCGCGAATTGCACCTGCAGGCCGGTCGGCGTAGTCTTTCCTCCAAGGGAGGCGTGTCGATCGCTTTCGCGGGCGTCGCAGGGGACGAGAGCGGAGCGGAGGAGAGCGCCATGGACAGCGCATTTGCCAAGAACCCGACCGAGTTGCGCTCGGTCGATCCGGTCTGGGACCGGATTCGCGAGGCGGCGCATGCGGCGGCCGCCGCCGAACCCGTGCTGGCCGGAACGCTCCACGCCACGATCCTGAGCCAGCCCCGCTTCGAGAATGCGCTCAGCTATCACCTCGCGCGGCTGGTCGGGACGACCGAGGTGCCGGCCGCGCTGATCCGCCAGACCTTCGACGAGGCCCTCGCGGCCGATCCCGGCATCGGCCTCGCAGCGCGTGCCGACATCATGGCGGTCGTCGACCGCGATCCGGCCTGCAACTCGCATCTCGATCCGCTGCTCTGGTTCAAGGGCTATCACGCGCTCCAGACCTACCGGGCATCGCACTGGCTGTGGACGGAGGGCCGCCGCACGCTCGCCCACTTCCTGCAGAGCCGGTCGAGTTCGTTGTTCGGCCTCGACATCCATCCCGGTGCGGTGATCGGCAAGAGCATATTCATCGACCACGGGACAGGTGTCGTGATCGGCGAGACCGCCGTCGTCGAGGATGGCGTCTCCATGCTGCATGGCGTCACCCTGGGCGGCACCGGCAAGGAGCGTGGCGACCGCCATCCCAAGGTGCGCCGCGGCGTGCTGCTGGGGGCCGGCGCCAAGGTGCTGGGCAACATCGAGATCGGCGCCTGCGCCAAGATCGCGGCCGGCAGCGTCGTGCTCGACCCGGTTCCGGCCGGCTGCACCGCCGCCGGAGTCCCAGCCCGCATCATCGGCTGCGTCGACGTGCCGGAACCGGCCCTCGACATGGATCACCGTATCTAGAAACCGCCGCCGTGGTCGACGACACGGCCTGAGCGCCTGTCCCGGCCGTCCATGATCGGACGAAGGGATCAAGACATGCGCCACAAGTTCCGCGGTTTCGCGCTCCATCTCTGGACGGTCGACACGACACCATTCGAAGAAGCCATTGCCGCGGCGAAGGACGGCGGCTTCGACGCGGTCGAGTTGCGCCGCGTCGATTTCATGCGGGCGCGGGAGCGTGGCCTGTCGAACACCGAGGTGCTGGGCCGCGTGCGTGCGAACGGACTGCCGGTCAGTGCGGTCGGCTGCGAGTACGGCTGGACCTTCGCCGTGCCCGAGGATCGCGAGCGGCTGTTCGCGTCGCTGGAAGAGGCCTGCGAGAGGGCCGTTACGCTCGATTGCGCGACAGTGATGAGCGGGATCGGTCCGGGCGCCGCTTCGCTCGACGAGGCGGTGGCGAACATCCGTCATGCCGGCGAGATCGTGGCGCGTCACGGCCTTCGGCTCGCGCTGGAGTACCAGTTCCAGCATCCGATCGTGAGCCGTCTCGAGATCCTGCGCGAGTTGATCGCCAAGGCCGGACAGAAGCATGTGGGCCTGCTGCTCGACGCCTATCACCTGCAGCGGGGCGGTCGCCCCGGCCGCGGCTTCGAGGAAGTGCCGGCCGCCGAGATTTTCTACGTTCAGTACAGCGACGTGCCCAATGCGCCGCCCAACGCCGCGCCGCCGGTCGATCGCCTGCCGCCGGGGCAGGGCGTGGTGCGCTGGAACGACATGTTCCAGCTCCTCGCGGCCAAGGGCTACGAGGGCTGGGTGAGCTACGAGGCCCCCAACCCGGTTCACTGGGCGCAGCCCGCGGTCGATGTCGCGCGCGAGGGCGCCAAGGCGACGCGGCGCGCGATGGAGATCGCCTTCTCCTGATTCGCCTGCGACCAGCGGCGGGATGGATGGCGCGACCCGGAAGCGCTACGAGTTCAACCATGGCGCAGAAGAAGAAGTCCCCGAGCAAGTCCCGGAAGAGCGCCACTTCCGGCGCCAGGCCGCCTTCTTCCGGCACGAAACCGAGAGCGCGCAAGCAGGCGCCCCGTGCGTCAGGGCCGAGGCCTCTGCCGCCACCGACCACGACCCTGCAGCAGGAACTGCGCATGATGGCGCGCAGCGGCGCGCAGTCGCTGCAGAGCCTGATCGTCTTCCTCGCGGTGCTGGTGGTGATCGCGGGCGTGGGCATCGGCGCCTGGGCGAGCCGGCCGGTGCCGGTCTATGCGTCGGAGGAGCAGAAGGCAGGCTCGCCCTTCGATGCGACCTTCACGGCGGAAAATCGGAGTCCGTGGTTTGCGATGAAGGGCCTGAAGTTCGCCTGCGTGCTCGACCACGTGCGCGCCTCGGGCCGCGAACCCACTCTCGTCGAGGCAACCGACGTGCGCTTTCCGGCGGGCTCGGCCGGTGAATTGAAGCCCGGTGAGCAGGCGACCTTCAGATGTCCGTTCCGTGCGCTGTTCGGCCTGCCGCCGATGAACGAGGATTACGGCGTGGTGCAGCGCTCGCAGATCTACTTCCATGCCTCCTACGATCTGCCGTTCGTCGGCACGATCCGCCTCAGCGACAACAGCGTGCCGTTCGTGCTCAACACGAGGCTCCTGCCGCCCCGGTGGACGAGCAGGCCAGACGGTTAACGCCGCCCCGCCAAGGCTTCGAGCCGGCGTGGATCGAAGTGCCTCAGCGGGACGTGACTGGTCGTGCCGTCGAGGATCAGCTCGGCCATCGCCTCGCCGGTCGCGGGCGCGTTGAGCATGCCCCAGACGCTGTGGCCGGTCGCGACCCAGGCGTTGGCAATGCCCGGCACGGCGCCGATCAGCGGCAGTCCATCCTCGGTGACGGGCCGAAAGCACGCCTGGCGCGCGACGATGGGCGCGGTCGCGAGGGCGGGGGACACGGCGCGGCACAGCGCCTCCAGCCGTTCGTGCGCACCGTTGTCGCCTGCGATGTCGGCCGGATCGACCGGCAGCGACGCGGTGCTCGAAACCGCGCAGGCCCAGACCGTGCCGTCGGCGCGCGCGAAGATCTCCGGCGTCAGCGTCTCGCCGCTCGCCTCCTCGTATTCTAGGAACAGGGCTTCGGCCGGTACCGAATCGCCGGTGCGGAAGACGAGACTATGGCCCTTGAAGCCGTACACGGCGGGTAGCGGCAGCCAGCGCGAGGCCAGGATCGACCACGGCCCCATCGCGATCACCACGCCATCGCCCTCGACGGTCTCACCGCTTTCGAGCGTGACGCCGCCGATCGCGCCGGACGCGCTCTTCATCAATCCCGTGACGATCCCGTGACGCAGTTCGGCGCCGTTCGCCTCCGCAGCTCGCATCAACCCGGTGGTGAAGGCACGGGGCTCGACCAGGGCCGTCGTCTGTGGGGAGCCGATCTGGCCCGTCAGGGTCACGTCGGAGGATAGCCACGGCCGCGCGGCAGTCCCGTGTTCGCGCCGACCCTCCGCGGCGTGTCCGGCAAAGGTCGTGAGCCTTCTGTAGCCCCACGGATTGCCGAGTTCCTTGGCGAGGTTCGCATGCAGGGCGAAGCTGCGCCGCGCCAGCCGGTCGAGCGCCGTGCCGCGGCACCAGTCGAGCGCCAGGAAGCCGCCCGACTTGCCGGAGGCCGCGCCGCCGACCTCGTGCCGCTCGACCACGACCGGCCGCGCGCCACGGCGGCTCAGGAAATAGGCGATGGCGGCACCAATGGCGCCGCCGCCGCAGATGACGATCTGCTTCTCGCTGTTCATGCCCGTTCAACCGAAGGCGCCGCTGGAGGCTGCGACGCTGGTGCAATATGTTTCGATAAGCTTCAGGGGGAAACGTACATGAACTGGAAATCGTGGGGACTCGCCATCGTGGCCGGCATCGCCGGCTGGCTGTCGCTCGCGGCCGGAGCCTCGGCCCAGGCGCCGGTCGGACAGAAGCCGATCAAGGTCGCGGCGGTCGATTTCGTGCCGGCCTGGGGCGATCTGGACGGCAACGTCGCACGTCTTGCCAAGGCGGCCGAAGAGGTGGCCAAGCAGGACGTCAACTATGCGGTGTTCCCCGAGACGGCGGTCAGCGGCTACCTGTTCAGCGGACCGAAGCAGCTCGCGCCCTTCCTCGATACCATTCCCGGCAAGACGACGGCCGCGCTGCTGCCCGTGCTCCAGCGCACCGGCATGTACATGAGCGTGGGCATCGCCGAGCGCGATGCCGCGACCGGCCTCGCCTACAACACCGCCGTGCTGCTGGGGCCCAACGGCATCATTGGCAAGTACCGCAAGAACGGGCTGAACCCGCAGGACCAGAAGGTGTTCGCGCCGGGCACGACCGGCGTCGAGGTATTCGAAACCCCGATCGGCCGCATCGCGCTGCTCATCTGCTACGACGACACCTACTGGCAATATGGTCGTCTCGCGGCGCTGCGCGGCGCCCAGATCATCGCCTGGCATTCGGTGTCGGATCGCGTGATGCCGGGCACGCCGCCCGCCCAGGCGACCGGCAATCACTCGACCGTGTCCAACGTCCAGTACCTGAGCGCGCAGAACGGGGTGTGGGTGGTCGGCGCCACGCGCAGCGGCGTCGAGACCAACCCGATCACCGGCGGTAAGCTCTACTACAACGGCGGCTCGAGCATCTGGTCGCCGAAGGGCGAGAAGCTGGTGCAGGCGCCGGTCGTGCCGCCCGAGACCTTGCCGCCCGGCCTCGCCGGTGTGTTCGCGACCAGTATTGTCCCGGCCGAAGCCGATGCCGAGCGCACGTCCCAACTCGCGCGCCGCCGTCCCGATCTCTACGTGCCGCTGCTGGCGCTGCACCGCAGCCCGACCGACGGCAACGCCACGACGTCGGTGCGCTCCGTCGCGCTGTCGGCGGCGCAATGGCCGGATGGGCCGTCACTGCTCGCCTCGGCGCGTCCCGAACCGGGCGAACTGCTGGTCCTGCCGGAACTCTCTGCGTTGCCGTCGGGTCTGTCCGCAGCCGACATCAAGGCGAAGGCCGAACCGCGCGAGGGCGCTTTCGAGCAGGCCCTGTCGGCCGCGGCGAAGGCCGGCAGCGGCTTCGTGGTCGGCTCCTATCCCGAGCGCGAGGGCAACAAGGTCTATCATACGGTCGTGCTGGCCGGGCCCACGGGAACGATGCTCGGCCGCTATCGCGCCACGCACCTGTCCGCCGCGACTGCGGCCTGGGCGAGCGCGGGCGAGGAGCCGGTCGTGATCGACACGCCGCTCGGCCGCATCGGTCTTGCGACGGGCGAGGAGCTGCGCGTGCCGGAACTGGGCGGCCTCTACGGCGCGCTGCGCGCCGACCTGCTGGCCGCGCCGGCGGGACGGCCGGAGCTGCTCAAGGTGCAGATCGATGCGAAGCTGTTCGCCGTCAACGATCCGCCCACCGGCCGCGCGGATTTCTTCCCCTACGCATCGGCCAAGCAGAACCAGCTCTGGCTGGTGAGCGGCGGACGGCGCGTCGGCAATGCGACGGCCGCCGGCATCTACGGGCCGGAACCGGTCGTCGACACGCCGACCCTGACAGCGGCCGCTGGCGAGAGCGTCCTGCGCTATCGCACGCGCGTGCCGGCGCCGGGCACCTGGATCAACCAGCAGCAGCTCATCGCCGGGCAGCAATCGCTGCTGTTCGTGCCGCTGGTGATGAAGGACGACAGCGACTGCCTGAAGCAGTGGCGGAGCCAGGGGACCGGCGCGCCGCCCTGCCGGTGAACCATCCGCAACGAGGAGAACGGCCGGGCTTGCCGCCGGGCCGCTCCCGGCGGCACCATGCCCCCGCATCGCAGCGGGAGCATGGGCCATGGACGACTATTACGATCTCGGCGCCTACAAGCGCACCGTCACCACCTCGTCGCCGCAGACGCAGCTCTGGTTCGATCGCGGACTGAACTGGCTCTACGGCTTCAACCATGCCGAAGCGATCAAGTGCTTCGAGAAGGCGCTGGAGACAGATCCCGGCTGCGCCATGGCCCATTGGGGGATCTCCTACGCCGCCGGGCCGAACTACAATCTTCCCTGGCACCGCTACGATCCGGCCGGCAAGAAGCGCGCGCTCGAAGCCTCCTATGACGCGATGCAGCGCGCACTGGCCGCTGCGCCCAACGCCTCGCCGGTCGAGCAGGCGCTGATCCGCGCGCTGCCGGCGCGCTACCCGCAACGCGAGGTGATCGAGGACCAGACCACCTGGGACAAGGCGTTCACCGTCGAGATGCGCAAGCTGTTCCGCGCCCATCCCGGCGATCTCGACCTGCGCTCGGTCTATGCCGAGGCGATCATGAACGAGACGCCCTGGCAGATGTGGGACCTCAAGACGGGCCAGCCCACTCCGGGCGCCGGTACGGAGGAGGCGGTCGAGGTGCTGGAAAGCGCGTTCCGCGACATCCCGGCGAGCTGGGAGCATCCCGGCCTGCTGCACCTCTATGTCCACCTGATGGAGATGTCGCCGTTCCCGCAACGCGCGCTGCGCGCCGGCGACCGGCTGCGCGACCTCGTGCCGGACTCCGGCCACCTCGTGCACATGCCGACCCATATCGACGTGCTGTGCGGCAACTACCGCGACGTCGTCGTCTACAATCAGAAGGCCGTCGTGGTCGACCGCAAGTATCTCGCGCGCGAGGGCGCCCTCAACGTCTATTCGATGTACCGCAGCCACGACCATCACTTCATCGTCTACGGCGCCATGTTCCTCGGCCAGTACACGCCGGCCATCACCGCGGCGCAGGAGTTGATCGACACCACGCCGGAAGAGCTGCTGCGCATTCAATCGCCGCCGATGGCCGACTTCGTCGAGGGCTATCTCTCGATGAAGCAGCACGTGCTGGTGCGCTTCGGCAAGTGGCGCGAGATCATCGCGCAGGAGCTGCCGAAGGACCCCGACCTCTACTGCTCGACCACGGCGATGACGCTTTACGCCAAGGGCGTGGCGCATTCGGTGCTGGGCGAGATCGAGCAGGCCGAGCAGGCGCGCGCCGCCTTCCGCGCCGCCAAGGCGCGCGTGCCCGAAAGCCGGCGCCTGCACAACAACACGATGGTCGACCTGCTGGCCATCGCCGATGAGATGCTGACCGGCGAGCTGGAGTATCGCCGCGGCAACTTCGACCTGGCCTTCGCCCATCTGCGCCGCGCCGTCGAACTCGACGACTCGCTGCCCTACGACGAGCCCTGGGGCTGGATGCAGCCGACGCGCCATGCGCTGGGCGCGCTCCTGCTGGAGCAGGGCCATCTCGCCGAGGCTGAAGCCGTCTATCGCGCCGATCTCGGCTTCGACGGCAAGACCAACCGCGCCTGTTGGCATCCCGAAAACGTCTGGAGTTTGCACGGCCTCCACGAATGCCTGTCGCGCCGCGGCGAGACCGTCGAGGCGCCGCTGATCAAGGCGCGTCTTGATTTGGCCTCGGCGCGTACGGAGTTCCCGGTGCGGGCTTCGTGCTTGTGTCGGAGGGAAGCTGCATGAAGCGAAAGGTCCCTCAGTCCGTCACCGCTTTGCCGGCGGCAGCACCCGCTGGATCATCGCGAACAGGAAGGCCGTCGTGAGGCCGAACAGCAGCATGCCGTTCACCGCTTCCAGCGCGCCCAGCATCTTCCACTGGTGGGCGAGGTGGATGGTGGTGTCGCCGTAGGTGGTCAGCGCGCCCAGCGAGTAGAGCATGGCGGAGCGGTTGTCGGGGATGGCGTCCAGGTAGCGGAAGGCCAGAGCCCAGATGCCGCCTTCGAGGATGTGCAGCGTCGTCACCAGCGTCACCGCCATCGCCATCACCAGGGAGAAGATGAGGGTGACGTGGCGGCCGCGGTCCCGCATCCTGTCGAGCACCCGGTCGACCCGGGCGGTGAAGACCGCCAGGCAGAGGATGTGGATGACGCAGGTGAGGGCGATCAGCGGCACGCCCCACGCCCAGTCCTGGCCCCACTGGACTTCGTTGAGCGGGTTCATGCCGAGCTGCTGTTCCTGCGCCCGCCGGTCTAGCGGACCAGCGGCTTGTACTTGATGCGGTGCGGCTGGTCGGCGTCGGTGCCGAGGCGGCGATGCCGGTCGAGTTCGTAGTCCTGGTAGTTGCCCTCGAACCACTCGACATGGCTGTCGCCCTCGAAGGCCAGCATGTGGGTGGCGGTGCGGTCGAGGAACCAGCGATCATGCGAGATCACGACGGCGCAGCCGGCGAACTCGACCAGCGCCTCTTCGAGCGCGCGCAGCGTGTCGACGTCCAGATCGTTGGTCGGCTCGTCGAGCAGCAGCACGTTGGCGCCGCTCTTCAGCATCTTGGCGAGGTTGACGCGGTTGCGTTCGCCGCCCGAGAGCTGGCCGACCTTCTTCTGCTGGTCGGCGCCCTTGAAATTGAACGAGCCGCAATAGGCGCGGCTGGACACTTCCTTGGTGCCGAGCTTGATGATGTCGAGGCCGCCCGAAAGCTCCTCCCACACGCTCTTGTTGGGATCGAGCGTCTCGCGGCTCTGGTCGACGTAGCCCAGCTTCACCGTCGGGCCGACAGAGAAGGTGCCGGTATCGGGCTTGTCGAGGCCGGTGATCATCTTGAACAGCGTGGTCTTCCCCGCGCCGTTGGGGCCGATGACGCCGACGATGCCGCCGGGCGGCAGGTTGAAGGTGAGGTTGTCGATCAGAAGCCGGTCGCCGAAGCCCTTGGAGATGCCCTCGGCGCGGATGACATGGTCGCCCAGGCGCGGGCCCGCGGGGATGACGATCTGCGCCCGGTCGAGCGTCTGCTGGCTGTCCTCGTCCACCATCTGCTCGTAGGCCGCAATACGCGCCTTGCTCTTGGAGCGGCGGGCCGACGGGCTGGTGCCCATCCATTCGAGCTCGCGCTGCATGGTGCGGCGGCGGGCGTCGGCGGTCTTCTCTTCCAGTTCGAGGCGCTTGTCCTTCTGCTTCAGCCAGGACGAGTAGTTGCCTTCCCACGGGATGCCGGCGCCGCGATCGAGTTCGAGGATCCAGCCGGCGACGTTGTCGAGGAAGTAGCGGTCATGGGTGACGGCCACGACGGTGCCGGGGAACTCCGCGAGATGGCGTTCCAGCCAGGCCACCGACTCGGCGTCGAGATGGTTGGTCGGCTCGTCGAGCAGCAGCATGTCGGGCTTGGAGAGCAGCAGGCGGCACAGCGCCACGCGGCGCTTCTCGCCGCCCGAGAGCTTGTCGACGTTGGCGTCCGACGGCGGGCAGCGCAGCGCGTCCATGGCGATCTCGACGGTGCGGCCGAGGTCCCAGCCGTTGCCGGCGTCGATCTTCTCCTGCAGCTCGCCCTGCTCCTCGATCAGCTTGTCCATGTCGGCGTCGGGATCGGAGAAGGCGTTGGAGACCTCCTCGAAGCGCGCCAGCATCTTGGCCATCTCGCCGGCACCGTCCATGACGTTGCCCAGCACGTCCTTCGAGGAATCGAGGCCGGGTTCCTGCTCGAGCAGGCCCACCTTCACGCCCTCGGCCGCCCAGGCCTCGCCGGTGAAACTGTCGTCGCGGCCGGCCATGATCTTGAGCAGGGTCGACTTGCCGGAGCCGTTGAGGCCGAGCACGCCGATCTTGGCGCCGGGCAGGAACGACAGCCAGATGTCCTTCAGGACCTGCTTGCCGCCGGGAAAGGTCTTGTTCAGACCCTTCATCACGTAGATGTACTGGTAGGATGCCATGTTGATTCCTTGATGTGCGGAGCTTGTAGCGGCCCCGCCCAGACGGTTCAATGACGGCGGGGAGAAACGCGCACGCATGCTGGTGGAACCGGCTGTCCTGGCCCTGTCGCTGGCCTATCTGGGGCTGCTGTTCGCCGTGGCTTATTTCGGCGACCGGCACATGCGCGACTGGTCGAGGAGCGCGGTGGCGCCGGCCGTCTATGGCCTGTCGCTGGCGATTTACTGCACCTCCTGGACCTTTTACGGCGCGGTCGGCCGGGCGGCGACCTCGGGCACCGACTTCATCCTGATCTATACCGGTCCGGTCCTGGTGGTGACGCTGGGCTACCCGATGCTGCGAAAAATGGTGCGGGTGGCCAAGCAGCACAACGTCACCTCGATCGCCGACTTCCTCGCCTCACGCTACGGCAAGAGCCGCGCCGTCGGCGTCACCGCGACGCTGTTCGCCACGGTGGGCGTGCTGCCCTACATCGCGCTCCAGCTGCAGGCCGTGTCGGCGTCGTTCCGCACCATTGCCGCGCCCTCGCCCTGGGTCGGCGGCGCGCCGGGCGTCGTGCATGTCGACACGTCGCTGATCGTGGCGGCGCTGATGGCGCTGTTCACCATCCTGTTCGGCGTGCGCAACGTGCAGGCCTCCGAGCAGCATCGCGGCATGATGCTGGCCATCGCCTTCGAATCGGTGGTGAAGCTGCTGGCGCTGCTGGCGGTCGGACCCTTCGTCGTGTGGTTCCTGTTCGACGGCCCGTCCGACATGATGGCGCGGCTCGCCGAGGCGCCGGCGGTGGCCGAGCGGCTGACACGCGAGGCCTCGCCGCTCACCTGGGTGGTGATGTCGCTGCTCTCGGGCATGGCCTTCCTCTGCCTGCCACGCCAGTTCCACGTCGCCGTCGTCGAGCACGACCATCCCGCGAGTCTTCGGACCGCACGCTGGCTGTTCCCGGCCTATCTCGTGCTGATCAACCTGTTCGTCATCCCGATCGCGGCGGCGGGCCTGCTGCTGCTCGGGCCGAACGTCAGCCCCGACCTCTACGTGCTGCAGCTGCCGCTGGTCGGCG
>JBILYJ010000028.1:0-21954 GCA_044377795.1 Reyranella sp.
ACTCGGCGTCATGGTCGGGCTCATCTGCCTGCTGGCCGGCCTGCTGCGGCTGGGCTTCGTCGCCAACTTCCTGTCCAAGCCGGTGATCGCGGGCTTCATGCACGGGCTCGCCCTGGTGATCGTGGGCGCGCAGATTCCCAAAGTGCTGGGCTTCAAGGTCGAGGGCGAGACCACGTTCGACCAGTTCGTCGCCACGGCCCGCAGGCTGGGCGATACGAATTTCGCCTCCCTGGCGATCGGCGCCGTGTGCTTTGCCGTCATCCTCATCTGTCGCCGCCTCGCGCCGCGCGTACCCGGAGCGGTGGTCGCGCTGGCGGGGGCCATGCTGGCCGTCGTTCTGTTGGGTCTCGAACGACACGGGGTCACGCTGATCGGCCGCATTCCGACCGGGCTGCCCGACCTGTCGCTGCCGCTCCTGTCGCTGGCCGATTTCGACGCGCTGCTGCCGGTGGCGCTGGTCGCCGCGCTCCTGTCCTTCTCCGATACGATGATCACGGCCCGCGCGTTCGGCGCGCGGCATGGCACGCGCGTCGATGCCGACCAGGAACTGCTGGGGATCGGCACCGCCAACCTGGTCTCCGGCCTGACCCAGGGTCTGCCGATCAGCGCCAGCGACACGCGCACCGCCGTCGCCGAGGCGGCGGGCAGCCGGACGCAGGTCACCATGGTCGTCGCAGCGGCCATCGTGGCCGGCGTCACGCTCTGGATGGGCGATCTTCTCTACTACCTGCCGACGGCGGCCTTGGGCGGCATCCTGATCGCCTCCGCCTGGGGCCTCTGCGACCTGGGCGAGTTCGGCCGGCTCTGGCGCTTTCGCGGCAGCGACCTCGCCGCGGCGCTGCTGACGATGGCGGGTGTCGTGGTGCTGGGAGTCATGGACGGAATCCTGGTCGGCGTCGTCTTCTCGTTGGTCCTGCTGCTCCGCGCACTGGCCTTTCCGGCCGACACCGTACTGGGCCGCACACCCGATGGCGGCTGGCACGACCCCGCCCATCGTACCGATGCCGTTTCGGTCCCGGGCCTGCTCGTCTATCGTTTCTCGGCGCCGTTGTTCTTCGCCAACTGCGAGCTGTTCCGCGAGCGCATCGAGGCGCGGGTTGCCGCCGCTCCCCATCCGGTGCGCCGGGTCGTGATCGATGGAGCGGCAATTCACGATGTCGACCTCATGGCGTGCGATCTGCTCGTCGACCTGGAGCGTGAGCTGCGGGCAAAGGGGATCACGCTGGCGTTCGGCAATCTGCGCGACCGCGTGAGACGCGACATCGAGCGCGGCCTGCGCCTCGCCGCGGGAGACGGCGAGGGCGACCTCGTCCATCCGACGGTCGCGGCCGCCGCCTGCCTGCCACCTTCGACGCCGGTGCCTTAAGGGCGCTTGCGGGAAGAAGGCGCTCCAGCCGCGCCGGCCATGAGCCAGCCTACTTCAGGGCGTTCCGCAGCGGTTCGTTGGACAGCTGCATCAACCCGCCGAACGGCAGGCCGAGTTCCAGGATCAGGTAGAAGGCCGCGGACGCCGAGAGGATGCAGATCGCGATCACGGCGAACATCGTGGGATTTGCCGGCGCCGACATGCTGAAGATGCCGAAGATGAACATCAGCCAGACGATCAGCACGATCAGAAACGTATTGGAGATCGAATCCGTTGGCTGCGCAAAAAGTGCGATCTGGGTTTGCTGCAGGTCGGCACCGATCTGGATGGCGCGCGCATGCAGGGCCCGCTGCTTGGCATTGGCGGGTTGCAGGTCCTGCAGCATGTAGAGAACCTGCTCTTCAGGAGCCTTGCTTTCGTCGAGCTTCACGCCGCGCGCCACGGCCTCCTCGCGCCAGATCGAATCGATCATCGGCTGGATCTCGGCACGCAGGGCCGCACGCACCGGGTCCGCCTCCGGGCCATAGTGCTTCAGCACGCGGTCGAGTTCGGCGATGTCGGCCGTGAGGCGACTCACCAGGCCACTGCTGCGCTCGAAGGAGGTGCGGGTCGAGGCGAAGAGAAGCGCCAGCACCAGGGCGGACATTGTGGCGACCAGTGCGATCGAGAGCTTGATCACGTCCTTGGAATCGCCGTTCAGATGATGCTCGGGAAGGCGAGGGCGCAGGAGGGCCCCGCCGACCGCGCTGGCGACGATGCAGGCGAAGGTGATGGCGGCAAACTGGATCGGGCTCAAGACGGGCGAACCTCGCGGGCGCTGATGGCGGGCAGCTCAGGGTGCCCCAGGCCGCACCGTCGACGCAAGCCACAGGGTGATCACAACCCCGGCGGGGCCCGGCGAGGCATGTTGAAGCTCGCCGTCGACCCAGGACGGCCTCCCTGCCTCCGTCCACACCGGAGGCGCGACCCGCCTGTGACCCCAAGCGCAGGCGGGTCATTGGAGGCGACGCCTCCTAGTTGAAGCGCACGTACTCGAAATCGCCCGGCTGGTTGTTGATGCCGCGGGCCGGCGGGGCGATCCAGTGGGCGAACTTGCCGGGCTGGGTGACGGCCGCGCCCATCAGCGAGGTGACGTAGGCGCGGTCCTCGTCGGTCGGCAGCCACCTGTCCTTGTGGGCGTTCCACTCGGCCTCGCTGAGGACCTTGCCCTCGGGCGAGACGCGCAGGCCGGCGAAGGTGCCGATCTGCCGGTCGAAACCCCGGTGCGGCAAGGTCATCTCGAAGGCGATGCCGGCGCGCTCGATCGCCTTGTTCCAGCGCAGCACGCCCTTGGCGCAGTCGTCGATATAGTCCTGGCGCAGCCGTTCGTTCAGCGCCTGCAGGGCAGGGACCGCCTTCTTCACGATGCGGCCATCCTCGATCGTCTCGATCTCGTAGGTCGCGTTGGTCAGCAGGTGGTCGTCGTCGATGCGGGTCTCGAGGAAGCGGCCCTTCACGCCCTGCGTGTAGTAGTTGGCCGCGTTCGTCGAGGCTTCCTGGCCGAACAGGTCGAGCGACACCGAGAAGTGGAAGTTGAGATACTTCTGGATGGTCGGCAGGTCGATGGCGCCCAGGCTGCGCACGTCGTCGGTCCTGTGCTCCTTCATCAGCTCGCAGGTGCGCTGGAGGATGCGGCCGACGCCGGTCTCGCCCACGAACATGTGGTGCGCTTCCTCGGTCAGCATGAAGCGGCAGGAGCGGGCCAGCGGATCGAAGCCGGATTCGGCCAGTGAGGCGAGCTGATACTTGCCGTCGCGGTCGGTGAAGTAGGTGAACATGAAGAAGCTGAGCCAGTCCGGCGTCGCCTCGTTGAAGGCACCGAGGATGCGCGGCTTGTCGGGGTCGCCCGAGTGGCGCTCCAGCATCGCCTCTGCCTCCTCGCGGCCGTCGCGGCCGAAATAGGCATGCAGCAGATAGACCATCGCCCAGAGATGGCGGCCTTCCTCGACGTTGATCTGGAAGAGGTTGCGCAGGTCGTAGAGCGACGGCGCGGTCTTGCCGAGCAGGCGCTGCTGCTCGACCGAGGCCGGCTCGGTGTCGCCCTGGGTGACGATCAGGCGACGCAGGGTCGAGCGCATTTCGCCGGGCACGTCCTGCCAGGCGGGCTTGCCCTTGTTGTCGCCGAAGGCGATCTGGCGCTCGGGATCGCGGTCGGCCAGGAAGATGCCCCAGCGATAGTCCGGCATCTTCACGTAGCCGAAGTTGGCCCAGCCGTTCGCGTCGGTCGAGACGGCGGTGCGCAGGTAGACGTCGAAGGAAGAGGTGCCGTCGGGGCCCATGTCCTTCCACCAGTCGAGGAAGCGCGGCTGCCAGTTCTCCAGCGCGCGCTGCAGGCGGCGGTCGGAGGAGAGATCGACGTTGTTGGGAATGAGCTGGCTGTAGTCGATGGCCATCGTGCGTCTCCTTGCTCAAATTCCTCCCCATTCAAATGGGGAGGTGTCCACGAAGTGGACGGAGGGGTCAGGCTTGCGCGCCGCGATGACCCCTCCGCCCCGATGACGGGGCACCTCCCCATTTGAATGGGGAGGAAATCCCTTACGCCCGCTTGCGGTCGTACTTGCTCTGCTTGCCAGTGCCGTAGAGTTTCAGCGCGCCCTCCGGGCCGGTCGCGTTGGGGCGCTGGAAGATCCAGTTTTGCCAGGCCGACAGGCGCGCGAAGATCTTGGTTTCCATCGTCTCGGGGCCGGGGAAGCGCAGGTTCGCCTCCATGCCGATCAGCCCGTCGGGCGAAAAGCCGGCGCGTTCCTCGACGGCGAGTCGCACCTCGTCTTCCCAGTCGATGTCGTCGGGGGTGAAGGTGACGAGACCGGCCTCGTCGGCGGCGGCGGCGTCCAGCGGCTCGCGGGCCTGCTCCTTCAGCGTGTCGACATGGCCGGGATCATTGAGAAAGCGCGTCGAGAGCCGCGTCAGCCCGTTGCCCATGGGATAGGAGCCGAAGTTCATGTCGGTGAGCCGCACCGTGGCGGCGGGCAGGTTCGAGCCCTCGAACACGCCGTCCAGCATGTAGGAACGGTCGGCTGCCAGGGCGATCTCGAGCAGGGTGCCGGTGAAGCACGAGCCCGGCTCGATCAGTGCGATCAGGCTGCGTGAACTCACATCGAGCCGCTTCAGCGTGCGCTTCCAGTAGAGCACGATCTCATGCACCAGCCAGTCGTCGGCCTTCTCCGCGAGCAGCGCGTCGTAGGCCTCGACCAGAGCGGCATCACCCTGGCTGGTCAGCACCCAGGTGCCGATCTCGGTCTCGTTGAGACGCAGATGCATCATCGCATCGTCGAACTCGCGGGCCAGCGCCAGCGGCCAGAACGAGGCACCGGCCGCTTGCACATCGTCGGGCGGTGCAGACGAGGGGCCGTTGAGGCGGAACTTCGCCGAACGGCCCTCGCGGTCGATCTCGACGGTGAGGTTGGCGTAGCGAAGCGTGTCGCCCTCGATCTGGCGTTCCACCGTCGGCAGCGCGATCCCCTTGGCATCCTTGGGACGCGACGACTTCGCCGCGACCTCCTCGGCAATCTTCTGCGTCTGTTCCACCAGCTTCGAAGGCGGGATGAGCTGGTCGACCAGTCGCCACTCGCGCGCCCGCTTGCCGCGCAGGCCCTCGGCCGTGGTGCAGAAGAAGTCGGCATGGTCGCGCCGCACCATGCGCTTGTCGACCAGGCGGGTGAGCCCGCCGGTGCCCGGCAGCACCGCCAGCAGCGGCAGCTCGGGCAGCGACACCGCGCTCGATCCGTCGTCGGCCAGCAGGATCTGCTCGCAGGCCAGCGCCAGCTCGTAGCCGCCGCCGGCGGCGATGCCGTTGATCGAGCAGATGTAGGTCTGGCCGGAGTGCATGCTGGCGTCTTCGATGGCCAGCCGCGTCTCGTTGGTGAACTTGCAGAAGTTGACCTTGTGATCGTGGGTCGAGAGGCCAAGCATGTTGATGTTGGCGCCGGAGCAGAAGATGCGGTCGCGCTGCGAACGGATCACGACGGCGCCGATCTCGGGATGCTCGAAGCGCAGCCGATGCACGGCATCGGCCAGCTCGATGTCGACGCCCAGGTCGTAGGAATTGAGCTTGAGCTTGTAGCCGGGCTTCAGCCCGCCTTCCTCGTTAACGTCCATCGTGAGATAGGCGACGCCGTTCTCGGTGCTGAGCTTCCAGTGCTTGTAACGGGAGGGCTCGGTGCGGAAGTCGATGGGCGCGGCGGCGGGGTCCATAGGCATCCCTATTTCTGTAATTCGGTACTGAATTACCTATTTACTTTTCCCGGCGCAAGCGCATTCTGGCGCTCCGAATGATTGCGATTCGCCCCGCCGAGCCTGCCGACCTGTCGGCGATATCCGCCCTCGATGCCCGCCTTACCGGGCAGGCGAAGGCGGTCTACTGGCAGGACATGCTGGCCCGCTATGCCAGCGGCCCGCCGGAGCGGCACTTCCTGGTGGCCGAGACGCCGAGGGGGGGCCTGGTCGGGTTCATCGCCGGCGAGGTGCGCGCCTGGGAATTCGGACAACCGCCCGCCGGCTGGGTGTTCGCCATCCAGGTCGATCCAAATCTGCGGCTGAAGGGGGCAGGCAGTGCGTTGTTCGAGGCGCTGGCCGCGCGCTTCAAGGCCCAGGGGGTCACCCACGTGCGCACGCTGGTCGACCGCAAGGACCACCTGATCCTGTCGTTCTTCCGCGCCCAGGGCATGGTCGCCGGCCCGTCGCTGCAGCTCGACAAGGAACTCCCATGAGGAGCGGGGCGTGAAGCTGCAGACGGCGACGCGGCTTGGCCTTTACGCCATCCTCGAACTGGCGCGCGATCCCGCGCGGACTCTCTCGGTTGCAGATCTGGCCGAGCGCTTCGGCGTCTCGACCCATTCCCTGGCCAAGGTCCTTCGCACATTGTCGGCCGCCGGCCTCGTGCAGGGTGGGCGCGGCGCCTCAGGCGGCTACCGCTTCACCGGCAACCGCCGCCGCATCACCCTGATGGATATCGTGGCGCTGTTCGAGCCCGTGCCCGGAAGCCGGGCGGAGGAGCCCGGCGAGGAAACTGAAATCGGCGCCGCGTTGCGGCGCGTGTTGACTGAAATCGATGAGATCGCCGAAGCGACATTGCGATCCATCAGCTTGGAGACGATGCTAAGGCGACCCACCTGAGGTCCCGCATGCTTGCGCGTCTGGTCTGCCTCGTCGTCCTGCTGCTCCCCGGAATCGCGCTCGCGCAGAATGCAGGCGTGGAGGCAAAGGCCTGCATGCCGAGCGGTGCACTTGATCCCGGATACGAGCGCGAGAGCCGAGAGATTGAATGGCCGCAGGAAGCGCGGCGGCTCAGGGCGGACGTGCCGAACGTCTCGCGGCACCAAGACCGGCTGCGGCTGGCGACCGATGGTGGCACGGCGATCGAGCTGCAGGATTGCCCCTACGGCGACGCGGGTTACCAGTATCTCTACGAGCGCTACGATGATCCCGGCCGCTTCTACGTCGTGCGGACGCCCGGTGTTGACGATTTCGTCTGGACGCTGGTGATGAAGCGCACGGGCCGGCTGTTCACGGTCCACGGCGCACCGGTCTGGGCGTCGGACAAGACGCGGTTCCTGACGGTGGCCTGCTCGCTTCAGCCGTCGCGCGGCACGCTCTCGATCTTTGCGCCGTCGGGCGATGTGCTCACGACCGAGGCGGATATCGCACTGCCCTGCGCGACCGAGAGCTGCTCGGCGCGCTGGGATTTCGAGTCCTGGATCTCGATCGCCTGCACGCCGCGCGACGATACGAGCAGGAAGGGCCGGGAGTTCGTCCTGATGCGCGGCAAGGACGGCAAGTGGAACGTACTTCCCAAATGAACACTGACAAGACCCTGGCCAGGGATGGCTCAAACCTGACGGAAGGTGATCCTATGCCGCGTACAGTCTGATCGGCGCATCAAAGCCCTTGAGGGTGTAGTCACGTCCAGCGTCTTTCCAGGTCAGCGCTGGCGTGCGGTCATGCACCCGCTGCGTCACGAGGATCTCGCCTGGGGTCGCGGCGGACTGCGCACGTGCGGCGACATTCACCACCGTGCCGATCGCGGTCAGATCACGATGGGAGTGACCGAACTCGCCAAACTTCATGACACCCGAAGCGATTCCTATGCCGACGCCGAGCGACCGCTCGTCAATGCCATGCGTCTGCGCAAACTCTGCGAATCTGACGCGGCAATCCTCTTGCAGAAGACGCGCGGCGGCGATGGCGCGGGCGGGGTGGTCGGCGTGCTTCACCGGGAAATTGAACACCGCCATCACGGCATCGCCGATCGTCTTGTTGAGCAATCCATCCTGGGCCCAGATGGCGTTGCCGCAAGCGTCGTAGAAGGTATCGAGCAGTTCGGACATAGCCTCCGGCTGCAGGGTCTCTGTCAGGCCCGTATAGCCGCGCAGGTCGGCGAACATCACCGAGGCATCGATGTCGACGTTGCGAGCCCGCATTATCTTCGTGAAGGCGAGTTCGCAGAAAGTGCATGTATTGGGATTAATCCGGCTCGGCCTGAGACCGAAGGCCCTGAACGGCAGCGAGGGGATGCCGCGCAGAGGCACTGGCAGACGCAGGTTTTGCCAGCACCCCTTGCAAATCAGTGACGGAGATTGCGTCATGGAGACCTCGCCGCATCGGACCCGAATACTCCGAGCCAAGCATCGCCTCGAAGGGGCGGTACGATCGTCATCGCATCTCTCTCGCTATCGACATCGCTGTTACCTGCCGATTCCTCGACGAGGCCGTGAAGCCGATCGGACGCTATCACCCGGATCGGGAACGGGTAAAGGCGACATCATCCGACGATGATGGCCGCAAGCAGTGGGAGACAACTCCGGTGCGCTCAAGTCATGCGGATCGACGAAGCGTGAGCGCAACCGAGTTGCTCGTTCCTTTGATGCTCTTCTTGGCCTAAGCCTTATCCCACCCATCGCGCGTCTGCGGCAGCTTCTTCTTGAGCAGCGCGCCCGCCACGACGTTGCGCAGCACTTCCGCGGTGCCGCCGCCGATGGTGAACATGCGGACGTCGCGGGCCATGCGTTCGAGCGGCAGTTCGCGGCTGTAGCCGCGGGCGCCGAAGAACTGCAGCGCCTCGTTCACGATCTGGATGGCGCTCTCGGAGGTGAACACCTTGGCCTGCGCCGCCATCAGCATGTCGGGGAAGCCGCCTTCGCCCGAGCGCGCGGCGTTGTAGACCAGCGCACGTGCCGCCGAGAGCTTGATCGACATGTCCGCGAGCTTCCACTGCAGGCCCTGGAACTCGTTGATCGGCCGACCGAACTGGTGACGCGTCTCCGACCAGTCGAGCGCGAGCTGGTAGGCGCCCTCGGCGATGCCGAGCGCCACGGTGGCGGCGCCGACCCGCTGGCTGTTGTAGGCCGTCATCAGGTCGGCGAAGCCCTTCTTCAGGCCACGCGGCGGGATCACGAGCGCCGACGGCGGCACGTCCATGTCCTCGAGGTCGATCACCGCCTCCGGGATGCCGCGCAGGCCCATGGTCGGCTCGCGCTTGGTGATCTTGAGGCCCTTGGTCTCGTCGCGGATGGCGAGGAAGCCGCCGATGCCCTCGAACGTGCCCTTCTCGTCGTAGACCTTGGCGAAGATCAGGTGCAGGCGGGAGACGCCGCCGCCGGTGATCCAGTGCTTGCGGCCGTTCAGGACGTAGCGGTTGCCCCTCTTGTCGGCGCGCGTGGTCATGCCGTTGGCGTCGGAGCCGGCGTCGGGCTCGGTGATGCAGATGGCGGGCTTGTCGCCGGCCAGCACCATGTCGGCGCACATCTTCTTCTGCTCTTCGGAGCCGTAGGCCATCACGGCACTGATCGCGCCCATGTTGGTCTCGACGGCGATGCGGCCGGTGACGGCGCAGGCGGACGACAGCGCCTCGATGGCGAGCACCGCGTCGAGCCAGCCCTTGCCCTGGCCGCCATATTGCTTCGGAATCGTCATGCCGATCAGCTTCGCGTCCTTCAGCAGTTCGACATTGTCCCAGGGATACTGCTCGGTGCGGTCGACCTCGGCGGCGCGGCGGGTAACGGGGCCGGCCGCCAGTTCGAGGGCACGGGCCTGCAGTTCGATCTGATCCGGTGACAGGGCGGACGGGTTCATGGACGGCGGACCTCAGACAGTATCGATGGTGAAGATGGCGATCGACCCGCTTCGGCCGCGGACGGCCGTGCTGCCGAGCGGCTTGAACACGAACTCCGTACCGCAGCCGTCGCGCGTCGTCTCCGAAACGAGAATGCTCGTGCCGTGATCCTTGTTCAACTTTTCCAGGCGCGCGGCGAGGTTCACCGTGTCGCCTAGCAATGTGAAACTGAGCCGCTGGCCGGCGCCGACCGATCCGCCGATGACCGCGCCGGTGCTGATGCCGATGCGGGTGACGAAGGGGACCCTGGCTTCGCCAAAGCTGCGGCCTGCCACGGCGCGCTGGATGTCCACCGCGGCACGGACCGCGGCCGACGCATGTTGGGGACAGGCCAGCGGCATGTTGAAGGAGGCGAAGAGCCCGTCGCCGATGAAGGTGTGCACCACCCCGCCATGGGCGCGGATGGGAGCGAGGACGGTCTCGAGATATTCGTTCAGTGCCCCGAAGAGATGGTCCGGGGGCAGTTTCTCGGCGATGGTCGTGAACCCCGATACATCCGTGAACAGGATCGTCGCGTCGCGGGTCTCGCCGGCCAGCACGCCGTTGCCGCCGCGCTGCAGGATGGTCGAGGCCACGCTCTCGTCGACGTAGCGGCCGAACGTTTCGCGGATCTGCTCGCGTTCGCGCAATCCTTCGATCATAGTGTTGAACTGGCCCGTCAGTTCCCCGACCTCGTCGTTCGACGTCACGGGGATGCGGACCGACATGTCACCGCCCGCGACGGTCGACATGGCGCGGGACAGGATGCGGATGGGACGCAGCAGCGATCGCCAGATGAAGTAGACCGAGACGGTGACGCCCATCAGCCCAATGGCGACGTCGGTTGCGATCTCGAACTGCACCTTCTCGCCCTCGTAGGAGAGGAGATCGATGATCACGGCCGTCATGGGGGCCAGGGAAACGACCAGCAGGGCGATGCCGAGCTTCAGGCGGTACCGGCCGAAGAACAGCGACAGGTTCCGGCCGGTGCGTTCGAAGATGAAGCCGCAGAGCGTGGCCAGATAGTCGCTTATGACGAAGTAGATGTAGGTGAAGTAGAAGAGCGGCAGCAGCAGGCAGAGCGCGACGTTGTCGACCAGCGTCTGGGTGGGCAGGGCGCGGAAGGTGGCATCCGGCCAGAGGTACGGCGCCATCACCCGAAAGCCCACCATCACCAGCGCGAGCAGCGCCACGCGCGCGGCCGTCAGGAGCGGGAGTTGCGTGATCCGGCGCTCCACATCCTCGAACGATCGCCGTCCCGACAGATATTCCTCGATCGGTATGAACAGGCGCCGGCAAACCAGGGCATTGACGCCCAGCAGCAGGAAGAGCCCGACGGCGATCGAGCGCGGCGCATAGGCCCAGGCATCCGCGAAGGCGACGAACACGCCGGTGAAGATGATGTCGACCCCGGCCGCGGAGACCGCCCGCAGCAGATAGCGCCGCCGCAGGCTGCCGATCTCGGACGCCGTTGCGACGGGCTGGCCGTTTCCTGCTGCGGTCACAGGGGCTGTCCCACACGATAGACGACGACGCCGTCCTGATGACCGCGCACGTCGGTCGTGCCCAGCCGTTCGCAGAAAGCCGCCGCGCCCGCCGCCGCCACGGTGCTCTCGGCGGCGAGGATGCGGGTGCCGAACTTCTTGTTGAGTTGTTCGATACGCGCGGCGACGTTCACCGCGTCGCCCAGCAGCGTGTAGCTCAGTCGATTGTCGGTGCCGATCGTGACCCCGATGACAGGCCCGGTGTTGAGGCCGATGCGTGTCGGGAGTGCGAAGCCGCGCGTGAACTGGGCCGTGGCGAGGGCCTGCTGGATCTCGATCGCTGCTGCGACGGCGGCCCTTGCGTGATCCTCCAGAGGCCGGGGCAGTCCGAAGCTCGCGAAGAGCCCGTCGCCGATGAAGCTGTTCACAATGCCTCCGTGGCGCTGGATGATCGGGACGACGGTGCCGAGATAGGCATTCAGCAGGGCAGCAACCTCGGTCGGCGTCGTGCTCTCGGAAAGGCCCGTAAAGCCCTCGATGTCGGTGAACATCAGGGTCGCTTCGGCCGTGGTGTCGATGCTGCGGCCGGTATTGCCGCGGTTGGACAGGATCGAGGCGGCAACGGTCTCGCTCACATACTTTCCGAAAGTGTCGCGAAGATAGGCCTTCTCGGCAAGGCCTTCGACCATCTGGTTGAAGCGGCTGGCGGCATGGCCCAGCTCGTCGTTCGACGTGACCGGCAGGCGCACCGTGTAGTCATTGTCGGCGACGCGGCGCAGGCCGCCGTCCAGCCGCGTGATCGGCCGGGTCAGCGCGCTGGATATCCAGTAGTACATGAAGGCGGTGCCGATCGCCGATGTCGTGATGTCGGCCGAGGCTTCGCGCACCAGCCGGTCGCCGCTATAGCTCAGCATGTCGGCGGCGATCAGGATCACGGTCGCAAAGGACACGAAGAGGAGGGCGAGGGCCACCTTGCGTCGGAACCGGCCGCTGAAGATTCCGATGTTCACGCCCCGTGTGCGGAACAACTCTTCGCACAGGCGGTCGAGGTAGGCCGCGACAACGAAGAAGGTGAGGACGACGTTGAAACCGGTTCCGACGGTCAGGTTGGCAATAACGTCCGGCCAGGCGACCTGCTGGAGGGTGGCGCCGAAGGTGATGTCCAGGCGATGCGACAGCAGTCGCAACCCCACCATCGGGGCGTACATCACGCCGACGACGGTCGCGGAATGGCGCGGCAGCTTCGCCAGCGCGTTCTCGATGTCATCGAAGGCCGCTCGACCCTCGATGAAATGCCGGATCGGCCGGATCAGGAGCCAGGCACCGAGGCCCACTCCGCCGGCGAGGAACAGGGTCGTGATCGCCAGCGACGGGAGGATGACTTCCGGGGCACTGTTCAGTACCGAATAAACGAGCACCGAGACGACGTCGATCAGGAACGGCACCGACATCGCGAGATAGTAGCGATGCACGAGTCGGGCGGGCGACTGACGTGCCGCCGCGTCGGTGGGTGCGTTCATCCGCCGGATATAATGCGGATCGGGGCGGAGCGGAATGCCCCGCCTGAGTTGATCTGGTTTCGCTCTCAAAGGCTCCGTCGTCTCGACCGAAGCGCCGAAGGCGCGAAGCGGAGAGACCTCTTTTCCACCAATAGACGCGCAGCCGGGCGAAAAAGGTCTCTCAACTTCGCCTCGCTGCGCGAGGCTCCGGTCGAGACGACGGGACAGCCTTATGCCGTCAGTTCACGCGCTGTGATGCGGTACTTGAATTTGTCCGGGTCGAGCGAGTCGAGGAAGCCGGACCGGTTCTCGGCCTGCGGATACATCAGGAAGGCGACCGGCTCCTCTTTGGAGCCCGGCAGCTTCACATCGTGCGCCACATTGTAGGCGAGCCAGTTGCCCTCCCAGGAGCCGAACAGGGCACGGCGGGCGGCGACGACCTTCGGATCGGTCATCGCAAGGTTGGCCGGCGGTTCCTCCAGCACGACCTTGCGGACGTCGGCGGGATCGACCGGCGTCCAGCCCGAGCCGCTGAGCCAGACCTCGGCACGGCAATGTTGTGCCTTGGACACGACCTCCGAGCCGGCGCCCAGCGCCTTGAAGCCGAACTCCGACGGCATCACGCGAATGCCGTAGACGTCGCGCGCCGGCAATCCGACCGAGCGGGCGAGGCCGACAAAGAGCGCGTTCAGGTCGGCACACTTGCCGTTCAGGTTTCCGGTCCTGATCATCGTGGTGATGTCGCCGACGCCGCAGCCCAGCGTCTTGGGATTGCGGAAGGTGTTCTCGACGATCCAGTCGTAGATCGCGCGCGCCTTGGCGACCTCGCCCTGCTTGCCGCGCACGATCCCGTCGGCCGTCTCCTTCACGAGGCCGTCGGTCGGCAGGAATGTGGTCGACATCAGGTTGAGCTTGCGCTCGGCGTCGCTGAGCGGCGCGGCGTTGCCCTGGCCCGGCACGACCGATCGGTTCTGCGCCTGGACCTGCGCCACGATCTCGATCACCGGCGCCTGCTGGTCGGCCGCCCATTCGACCCTCAGCATCTCCGCGCCATACTTGGGATCGCGCACGCGTTCGGCGACGCGGGCATTGCCCGTCCAGGTGACGGCGCCGGGGCGCTGCCAGTCCGGTGCCTCGAAGGTCGGCAGCGGGATCCATGCCTTGGTCGCGCCGGCCGTCGGCTCGACCCGGGTCGTCAGCACGTAGCTGCGCCAGCCCTTCGGCACGGGCGCGAAAGTGGCTGCCTGCGCCGATGCCAAACGCGGCAGGAGTCCGAAGGCGCCGGCGGCAAGGCCGGCCTTGAGCATGTCACGACGATTCATCCTGGTGTTTCCCCCCCGCAAAGTCTGCCGGGGAGGGCGGTCGTCCCGTCGTCGGGAGGAGCCTGCGCCATCCCGGACCGATCCGCATCGCACGCGACAGCGTCAGTACCGGAAGCGCAAGGATTGCAGCCGGCCGGGGCGGCCGTCAACGCCTCAAAGGCCGAGATAGGCTTGCCGGACGCGGTCGTTGGTCAGCAGGTCGGCGCCCGCGCCTTCGAGCTCGATGCGGCCGTTCTCCAGCACGTAGCCGCGATTTGCGATTCGCAGCGACGCCATCACGTTCTGCTCGACCAGGAGGATGGTGAGGCCCTCTTCGTTCAGCCGGCGCACGATGCGGAAGACTTCCTGCACGATGGTGGGTGCGAGACCGAGCGAGGGCTCATCGAACATGATCAGGCGCGGCTGGCCCATCAGGCAGCGGCCGATCGCCACCATCTGCTGCTCGCCGCCGGAGAGCGTCCCGGCCGACTGGCGCCGCCGTTCGGCGAGGCGCGGAAACATCGCGAAGACCCGCTCCAGCGTCTGCTTCTCCAGTGCCCGCGCACGCTTGGGGGTCGCGCCCATCTCGAGGTTTTCCAGAACCGAGAGATTGGGGAAGACCTGGCGGCCTTCGGCGACGTGGCCGATGCCGGCCTCGCACACGCGCCAGGAGGGCCAGCCGGTGATGTCGCTGCCGTCGAAGCGGACCTGGCCGCGCGCCGGCTTCTCGATCCCGTGGATCGAGCGGATCAGCGAACTCTTGCCCGCGCCGTTGGCGCCGACGATGGCCACGATCTCGCCCGGTGCGATCTCGAGCGACACGCCGGCCAGCGCCTGCGCGTCGCCGTAGAAGAGGTCGAGGTTCTCGACTTTCAGAAGAGGCGCACTCATGCCGGTTCCGCCTCGCCGAGATAGACGTCGAGCACGGCCTGGTGGCGGGCGATCTCGGCCGGCGTACCCTCGGCGATCTTCTCGCCGTAGCTCACCACGACGATGTTGGAGGCGAGCGCCATGACGGCCCGCATCACGTGTTCGATCAGCAGGATGGTGAGGCCGGTGCGCCTGTTCAGTTCCTGCAGGAAGGTCACCATGACATCGATCTCGGTCGGCCGCAGCCCGGCCATCACCTCGTCGAGCAGCAGCAGCTTCGGCTCGGTGGCGAGCGCGCGCGCGACTTCGAGGCGCTTGCGATCCGGCAAGGTGAGGCTCTCGGCCGCCTGGTGCCGGCGATCGTGCAGGCCGAGTTGCATCAATATGTCGGCGGCATAGGCACGCGCCTCGGGAAGCGCCGGCCGGCGGTGCAGGGCACCGACCGTGACGTTCTCCAGCACGCTCAGTCCCTTGAACGGCTTCACGATCTGGAAGGTGCGGCCGACGCCCGCGTCGCAGACGAGGTCGGGCCGCAGGCCGGAGATCTGCCGCCCGTCGAGACGCACGCTGCCCGCGTCGGGGCGGTAGACGCCGGCGATCATGTTGAAGATCGTGGTCTTGCCCGCGCCGTTGGGCCCGATCAGCGCGTTGATGGCGCCGGCCGGGACGTCGAACGAGACATCGTGCACCGCACGCAGGCCGCGGAAGCTCTTGCCGATCCCGCCGAGTTCGAGCCGGGCGCCGCTCATCGCCGCTTCTCCCCGAAGCCGAAGCGGTCGGCGATCCAGGGCCAGACGCCGGCCGGCCGGTACATCACGATCACCAGCAGGGCGAGGCCGTAGAAGATCTGCTTCAGTCCGGAGATGTGGAAGACCTCGCTGAGGTCGGTGAAGATCTCGCCGAGGCCGGTCAGCACGACGGCGCCGACGATCGGCCCGAACAGCGTGCCCAGCCCGCCGATGATCGGCGCCAGGGTGAACTCGATCGAACGGCCCATGGCGAAGGCCGTCTCGGGGAAGAGGTTGTTGTAGTAGAAGGCGTTCCAGACGCCAGCCAGCGCCGTCAATGCCGCCGAGATCATGATCGCGATCATCTTGCAGCGCAGGACCGGCACGCCCACGGCCTGGGCGGCTTCCGGGTCTTCGCGGATGGCCAGCCAGTAGCGGCCGAGCCGGCTTTCCAGGAGGAGGCGGCAGAGGATGAAGGTGCCGGCGGCCAGCGCCAGGATCACGTAATAGAAGAGCAGCGGCCCGCCGCGCAGGTTCAGGATGTCCGAGGTGGCGTCGACCTTGAGGAAGAGCCCGCCCGAGCCGCCGGCCCAGCCCCAGTGATCGAAGGCGATGCGCGTGAACTCGCTGAAGGCGATGGTGAGCAGTGCGAAATAGACGCCGGCCAGCGAGAAGCGGAAGCCCAGATAGCCCACGATCGATCCGGCGGCGACGGCGGCCGCCACCGCGACGAAGACGCCCGCCCACGGGCCGATGCCGTAGTGGAAGAAGAGCCCGGCGGCGATATAGCCGCCCACCCCGGCATAGAGCGCATGGCCGAGCGAGAGCTGGCCGGCGAAGCCCATCATGATGTTCCAGGCCTGGCCGACGAAGGCGAAGTAGAGGACCAGGATCAGGACGGACAGGCCGTATTTCCCGAGCAGCGCCGGCGCCGCGAGCAGGAGCACGAGCAGCAGGCCGAGGCACCACAGGGACCGGGCCGGCACGCCCCCGGTCAGACGCGCGAGCAGTGTCATGGGCCGCTCTTGCCGAACAGTCCCTGCGGCCGCAGCAGCAGCACCAGGATAAGGATGCCGAAGCTCACCATGCTCTTGAGCGATGGCTGCAGCAGGAGACCGGCAACGGCCTCGCTGACGCCGATCAGCAGGCCGCCGGCCAATGCACCGGTCATGCTGCCGAGGCCGCCCACGATCACGATCACGAAGGCGAGCAGCGTGTATTCGGCGGCGAGGAAGGGCGTCACCGGAATGATCGTGATCATCAGCGCGCCGGCGGCACCCACGCAGGCCGCGCCGACGCCGAAGGTGAAGGCGTAGAGCCGCCGGACGTCGAGGCCCACGACCAGCGCGCCGAGATTGTTGTCGGCGGCGGCGCGGATCGACTTGCCGGTACGGGTGCGGGTGAAGAAGAGCCAGAGCAGGCCCGCGATCACCACCGCCGTGAGGGCGGCGTGCACGCGGACCGCGTCGAAGACGAAGGGCCCGAGTTCGTAGGAATCGAACTGCGACTCCAGCTGGATGCCGCGCGAGTCGGGACCGGCGACGACGAGGCAGGCATTCACCAGCAGGATGGCGATGGCCAACAACAGCAGGAACTGCTGATGCTCGGGCCGGCCGATGAAGGGCGAGATCAATACGCGCTGTAGCGCATAGCCCGCGCCGAAGAAGATCAAGGCAATCACCGGCAGGCTCAGCATCGGCGAGACCTGCAGGTATTCGAAGCCCATCCAGGCCAGATACATGCCGACGACCATGATCTCGCCGTGCGCGAAGTTGACCACGCGCATCACGCCGAAGATCACGGACAGACCGAGCGCCATCAGCCCGTAGACCATGCCGGTCAACAGGCCCTTGGTGATCGCCTGGGCGAGCGAGAGGAGGAAGTCGGCGGTCATCTGCTCATGCTCCTCTCCGCCTGCGGAGCGGGGGGAGAGGCTGGGTCGGGTGGGTCATACTCCCTCAGGCGCGAAGGAGAGGGAGGGATGTCGCCGGATCAGGTGCGGCGCTTGTCGTTCCATGGCGGCATCGGGAAGACCAGCGGCGCGGCGGCCGATTCGAGCGGCAGCACGACCGTGGGCTTGCGCTTCAGGTTCTCGACGGCCGTGGCCTTGATGTTGACGTTCTGGCCCTTGGAGTCGAACTGGATCGGGCCGCCGACCATCACGTGCTGGTCGATCTTGATCTTGCGCAGCGCCTCCATGAGGTCGCCGGGCTTGGTCGACTTGGCGGCGAGCCAGGCCTGGGCGGCGATCAGGATGCCCTCGAAGGTGAAGCCGCCGTTGAGGTCGAGCTGGTCGTTGGGGAACTTTGCGACATGGCGCTTCTCGAGCGCCTGGGTCATCGCCGATTTCGGGTCGAGCCACGGCACGTTCGAGATCATGTACTCGCCGTACTTGCCCATGGTCTTGAGGAAGTCCTGCTCGTAGAGGCCGGGCGCTCCGGGATTGAGGACCCCCATCGGCTCCCAGCGCTGCTTCACCATCTCCTGGACGAGCAGCTTCGCGTCGTTCAGGCGGCTGACCGGCAGCAGCAGCTCGGCCTTGGTGGCCTTGGCCTTGGCGACCTCGACCGAGAGGTCCTTGGCGGCGGCGTCGTAGCTGATCGTGTCGACCAGCTCGTAGGGCATGTCGAGCTTGGGGAACAGCGCCTTGATGCCGTTGATCATCGCGGTGCCGAACGTGTCGTTCACGCTCATCAGCACGGCGGTCTTCGGCGTCTTGCCCGAGACCTTGAATATTTCCTTGTGCAGGGCCAGCGCGCCGGTGATCAGCATCGGTGCGGTCGGGAAGTTGCGCACGACGAACTTGTAGCCCTGCTCGGTGATCTGCGGGGCGGCCGCGATGTTCACGACCAGCGGCACGCCGCGCTGCTCGCAGACCTGGGCGATGGCGATGGTCTGGCCCGAATCGAAGGCGCCGACCAGGATGTGGCAGCCCGCGTCGATCGCCTTCTCGGCCTGGGTGCGGGCGACATCGGGCTTGGTCTCGGTGTCGTAGTTCACAATCTCGAGCTTCACCGGCATCTTCATGTCGGCGAACACGTCATTGGCCACATCGGCGCCGCGGCGGCAGGCCTGGCCGATCTGCGCTTGCAGGCCCGACGTCGGCAGCAACAGGCCGACCTTGAGGTTGGCGGGCGCGCCCTGGGCGAATGCCTCGCGCAGCGGCAGGGGGGCGCCCAGCAGGGCGGCGCCGGCGAGAGCGGAGTGTCCCAGACGGCGGCGGGTGAAGGTCTTGCGGCCGGTCATTGCGGCTCCTCCCAAGGTTTTTGCTGGCCCGGACTATAGAGGCTGACTTCTGCGCGTGCTAGGTCGGCCGGCATGATGCACAGCCTCGACGACCTCAATCGAGCGACCGCCGGCGAGTTCGCGGCCGCCGTCGGCGACACCTTCGAACTGGCGCCGTGGGTCGCCGAAGCCGCCGCCGCCAAACGCCCCTTCGCCACGGTCGCCGCACTGCACGAAGCGATGATGGGCGCGGTGCGGGCCGCGCCGCGCGAGCGTCAGCTTGCCTTCGTATGCGGCCATCCCGATCTCGCCGGCAAGGCGGCGCGGGCGGGCGACCTGACCGAGGACTCGCGGCACGAACAGGCGAGTGTCGGCCTCGACACGCTCTCCGAGGAGGAATTCGCGCGCTTCCATCGCCTCAACGATGCCTACAAGGCGAAGTTCGGCTTTCCCTTCATCGTCTGCGTCCGCCGGCACATGCGCGATTCGATCCTCGCCCAGTTCGAGCGCCGGCTGCGCCACGACGCGGCGACGGAATTCGCCGCTTCCCTGCAGGAAATCTTCTTCATCACGCGGCTGCGTCTGGCGGCCAAGGTGACGGGCGAGGGAATGCCTAAAGTGAACGGCCGGCTCAGCACGCATGTGCTCGACACCCATGCGGGACGACCGGCGGTCGGCATCGCCATCGAGCTCTACGAGTTTGCTGGCGAGCGCGCCCATCGCATTGCCACGGCCACGACCAACGCCGATGGCCGTACCGATGCGCCGCTGATCGGCGGCCGGCCGCTGCCGATCGGCCGCTACGAGCTGCGCTTCGCGGTAGGTGACCATTTCCGCAGCAGGGGCATCGAGCAGGGCGATCCGCCTTTTCTCGACATCGTACCTTTACGGTTTTCCATTGCCGAGCCGGAGGGGCATTATCACGTCCCGCTGCTCTGCACGCCCTGGAGCTATTCGACGTATCGCGGAAGCTAGAAGTAGGAGGAGGAAACAATGAACTACAGCGACGTATCCCTGATGATCGACGGTGCCTGGACCAAGGGTGCCAACGGCCGGACGATTCCGGTCATCAATCCGGCCACTGAAGAAGTGATCGGCCACGTGGCCCATGCCGAGAAGGCCGACCTCGATCGCGCGCTCGAGGCCGCCGAGAAGGGCTTCCAGCAGTGGCGCAAGGTCTCTCCGTTCGACCGTTACAAGATCATGCGCAAGGCCGCCGAGCTGATGCGCCAGCGCGCCGACGAGATCGCGACCATCATGACGATGGAGCAGGGCAAGCCGGTGATCGAGGCCAAGGGTGAGACCCTGCTCGCCGGCGACATCATCGACTGGATGGCAGAGGAAGGCCGCCGTACCTATGGCCGCATCGTCCCGGCGCGCTTCGAGAACGTGTACCAGCTGGTGACGAAGGAACCGGTCGGTCCGGTCGCCGCCTTCACGCCGTGGAACTTCCCGATCAACCAGGTGGTGCGCAAGGCCTCGGCGGCGCTGGCCACCGGCTGCTCGATCATCATCAAGGGACCGGAAGACACGCCCGGCTCCTGCGCCCAGCTCATCAAGGCCTTCGTCGATGCCGGCGTGCCGGCGGGCGTCATCCAGCTCGTCTACGGCGTACCGTCGGAGATCAGCGAGTATCTGATCCCGCATCCGATCATCAAGAAGGTGACCTTCACCGGCTCGACGCCGGTCGGCAAGCAGCTGGCGGCCCTGGCCGGCGCGCACATGAAGCGCGTCACCATGGAGCTGGGCGGCCATTCGCCGGCCATCGTGTTCGAGGATGCCGACATCGACCAGGCGGTGAACATCCTGGGCGCCAACAAGTTCCGCAATGCCGGACAGGTCTGCGTCGCGCCGACCCGCTTCCTGGTGCACGAGAAGGTCTATCCGGAGTTCGTCGAGAAGTTCACGGCCTACGCCAAGAACATCAAGGTCGGCAACGGCCTCGACAAGGACACGCGCATGGGCCCGCTCGTCGCCGAGCGTCGCCTGCATGCGATCGACGGCTTCGTGAGCGATGCCATCGGCAAGGGCGCCAAGGTCCAGACCGGCGGCCAGCGCAAGGGCAACAAGGGCTACTTCTACGAGCCGACCGTCCTCACCGACGTGCCGCTCGATGCCCGCATCATGAACGAGGAGCCGTTCGGCCCGCTGGCCCCGATCTCGTCGTTCAAGGACTTCGATGGCGTGATGAAGGAAGCCAACCGCCTGCCGTGGGGCCTCGCGGCCTACGCCTACACCACGAACAGCAAGACCATGACCCAGGTCGGCGCCGCCTTCGAAAGCGGCATGGTTTCGATCAACCACCATGGTCTCGCGCTGCCGGAAGTGCCGTTCGGCGGCATGAAGGACTCGGGCTACGGCTCGGAAGGCGGCATCGAGGCGCTCGAGGCCTACCTGAACACCAAGTTCATCAGCCAGCTCGGCATGTAAGCCGGCGCAGGCTGAAGAATCCGGCCCTCCTCCGATTCGTCGGGGGAGGGTTTTTCATGTGCGAAACCTGTCGCCCCTCGGAACGGAGGGCTAACACAGGCTCGCCTTTTGGCCACGCCGACGTATACCGGTCTTGTCTCGATCGAGGAGCTTGCTCATGAAGCGTAGAAAAGTTCTGGCCGCCTTGGGCGGCCTTCCGGTCGCCGCCGCGCTGGGCTCTGGTGCCCGGGCGCAGGAAGCCTATCCCGCCCGGCTCGTGAAGATCCTCGTGCCGTTCGGTCCGGGCGGCTCCACCGACATCATCTCGCGCCTGATCGGCAAGCAACTCGAGACCATGACGGGCAAGCCGTTCGTCATCGAGAACAAGCCCGGCGCCACCGGCATGATCGGCACGACGCAGGTCAAGAATTCCCCGGCTGACGGCTACACGCTCCTGCTCGGATCAACCAGCACGCTGGCCGCCAATCCCAGCCTCTACAAGACGATGACCTACGACCCGACCGACTTCACGACGGTGGCCGTCAACGGCGCCACCGGCAACTTCATGCTGGTGAAGCCGGATGCGCCGTACAAGACGGTGAAGGAGTTCGTCGAGTACGCCAAGAAGCAGCCGAAGCCGCTCTTCTCGGGCTACGGCAACGCCTCTTCGCGCGTGCCGGCGGCCCTGTTCGAGGTCACGACCGGCGTGAAGTTCGAGGAAGTCGCCTATCGCGACGCCGTCTCCTCGATCCAGGATCTCAATGCCGGCCGCGTCGATTGCGTGTTCCCCGACCAGGTGGTGGGCGAGAGCTACGTCCGTTCGGGCTATGTGCGGGCGCTCGCGGTCACGTCGAAGGACCGCTCGCCGCTGTTTCCCGACATTCCAGCCATCGCCGAGACCTATCCGGACTATGTGATCATCGCCTTCGCCTGCTTCGCGGTGC
>JBILYJ010000351.1:0-5745 GCA_044377795.1 Reyranella sp.
ACCAGGATCTTGATCGGCTGCTTCGGCACCCATTGCTGGGCGCGCGCCGACGCGGCGGCAAGCATGAGCGGAGCGGCAAGCAGGCTTCGACGGAACATCACGACCCCCAATCCCCAAAAGGCAAGGTCACGCAAGCGCCGTGCCGGGTCAAGGGATCGGGCTTGAGATGACACCGTCTTCGGCTAGTCTCCGCCCGGCATGCCTCTCGCCCAACCCGCCACCGATGTCTGGACGCTCTTCGCCGACATCGCAGATCGGACACCCGACGCGCCGGCCTTCCTGCACGGCGACCGGACGATGTCCTTCCTCGAACTGACCGAGAGCGCAAGACGCGCGGCGCAAGGGCTTGCCGACCTCGGTGTCGGTCCGGGCGATCGCGTGGCGTTGTGGCTCCCCAACGTGCCGGCCTATCCGATCCTCTATCTCGCCTGCATACGCCTCGGCGCCATCGCGGTCGCGGTGAACACGCGCTATCGCGCCGTCGAGGTCGCCGACATCGTGGGTCGATCAGGCGCCAAGGTGCTGGCTTGCGTGCCCGGATTCAGGCGCATCGATTTCCTGTCTATCCTGGCCGACATCGAGCCCGAGGCACTCGACAGGCTCTCGGCCATCGTCACCGTGGACGACGAGCCGGCGTCGGTCCCGTCCGCCATCGAACGGCTGCGCCGCGTGCCCTTCGAGCGCCTGCTGTCGCGCCCGCGGCTCGGCCTCAACAATGCAAAGGCGAGCGTGCCCTGCAACATCTTCACGACCTCAGGGACAACAAGCGCGCCCAAGTTCGTGCTCCACCGCCAGGGCGCCATCGCCGGGCACGCCCAGCAGGTCGCGCGCGCCTTCGGCCTCACCGCGCCCGGCACGCTATCGCTTTCGATCCTGCCGCTCTGCGGTGTCTACGGCTTCGACCAGACGATGGCGACGCTGGCGGCCGGCAGGCCCTGCGTGCTGGTCGAGTCCTACGAGATCGATGAGATCGCGCGGCTGATCGCACATCATCGCCCGACGACGTTGTTCGGCAGCGACGACATGTACGCCCGCCTGCTCGAAGCGGTGCCGGGCGACCACCCTTTCCCGTCAGTGAAGTGGGCCGGCTACGCCGCCTTCAATGCCTCGCTCGACCACATTGCGGAAAGCGCGGAGCGGCGCGGCCTGCGGCTCTGCGGACTCTATGGAATGAGCGAGGTGCAGGCACTCTATGCGATGCAGCCCATCGACTCCGAGGTGGCGCGCCGCAAGAAGGGGGGCGGCATTCCGACCTCACCTCTCGGGCACGTTCGGGTCCGGGACCCGGAAACCGGCGAACTGCTGGGCGTCGGCCAGCCCGGCGCGCTCGAATGCGCCGGCCCGTCGCTGATGACCGGCTACTACGAAAACGATGCAGCGACGGCGGCAACCGTGACCGCCGACGGCTATGTCCGCACCGGAGATCTCGCGGAGCTCGACGGGCATGGCGGCTTCACCTTCCTCAGCCGCATGGGGGACGTGCTGCGGCTCTCGGGCTTCCTGGTGAACCCGCTGGAGATCGAGACCCACCTGCAGAAGCTGCCCGGAATCGCCGGCTGCCAGGCCATCGCCGTGCCGCGCCCCGACGGCGTCCGCGCCGTCGCGTTCGTGATGCTCGCCCCCGGTGCGACGCTCGACGAGGGCGCGGCCATCGCGCACTGCCGGCACGGCCTCGCCAACTACAAGGTGCCGATGCGGGTCTTCGCGATCGACGACTTTCCCAAGACCCCCTCGCCCAACGGCTTCAAGATCCAGCGCGCCCGCCTGCGCGACATGGCGATGGAACGGCTCTAACAAGGGAGAGAAACAATGGCCAAGCGCAAGAGCATCAACTATCCGGGCTACAGCCACCAGAACCCGATTCCCAATGCCAGCCGGATCGGAAACATCGTGATGTCGAGCATCATGAACGGCACCGAGCCCGGCACGCGCAACGTCCCGCCCGACCTGACCGCGCAGGTCACGAACATCTTCAGGCACATCCGGCTCTGCATCGAAGCGGCCGGCGGCACGCCCGACGACATCATCAAGATCAATTTCTGGATGAAGCAGCCGTCGACCGGACGCGCGGCGCTGAACGAGGAATGGGTGAAGATGTTTCCCGACGAGAACTCTCGCCCGGCCCGCCACACGCTTCAGCTTTCCGGCGACAGCCCGCACCACGTGACGTGCGACTTCACCGCCGTCATCGGCGGTTAACCGGCGCCGCTGCCGGAGAGCTGGAAAGCCGATCCTTCAGCGGTCTCCGCCACGAAATCCGCCGGCGAGCAGAAAGGCCCTGACGCCGGAGTCGTTGCTCAGACCCGCCGCTGTTCTTGCCGATGTCCAGGCGGCTTGCTCGTCGCCTGACAGCCAAGAGACGCGGGCGCGCGCTGCCCAAAATGGCTGATAGGAGGCCGCGTCTGGAATCTGGTCGAGCTGTGCCAGTGCGGTGGCGGGATTGCCATTCTCGGCATGGGCGACCGCGCGGGCGACCAGCACGCCGGTCGTCGGCGCAAACCGGGCCAGAGCGTCATAGAGGCGCACGAGCGGCTCGGTGAAGCGCTCCCCGGTCATGCGTTGCTGGGCATGAAGCGACTGGATCGCGGCTTCGGTCTGGAAACGGCCTGGGGCGGCTTTGCGGGCGGCGGACCGCAGGTGGGTCTCCGCCTCTGCGATCATGCTTCGCGACCACAGCGCCATGTCCTGCGCATCAAGCGACACGAATGCGCCTTCTGCGGACCGGCGGGCGGCACTGCGTGCCTGGCAGTGCAGCATCAGCGAGAGCAGACCCATCACCTCGGGATCGTCGGGCAGCAGCTGACGGAGCAGCCGGGCGAGCCAGATCGCTTCGGAAGCCAGGTCTCGCAGCTTTCCGTCGGCACCGGTCACATCCTCCCAGGCGGTCCCGTAGGCGGCGTAGATGGCGGACAGTACGGCACCGATTCGCGCCGGCGCCTCGCCGGGATCGGGGATGGCGAAGGCAATCCCGGCATCGCGGATCTTGCGCTTGGCGCGCACCAGCCGTTGGCCCATCGTGGTCCCGGACACCAGAAAGCTCGCCGCAATCCGCTCGGCATCGAGGCCGAGAACGGTCTGCAGCATGAGCGGCGCCTGCGCCTCGCCATCGATTGCGGGATGGGCGCAGACGAACATCAACGCCAGACGGTCGTCCCCGAAGGAATCGGGCCGAGCCTCGTCGCGTTCGTCCTCCAGCATCCGGAGCACACTCTCCGCCGCCTCCGCTGTCCTCCGCCGCCCTGCCGCGTGCCCGATGCTGCGGCGCGCGACGGTCATCAGCCACCCGACCGGATTGGCGGGGATCCCGTCACGCGGCCACTGTGCCAGCGCGGCGGCGAAAGCATCGGCCAATGCGTCTTCGGCGGCCGCGATGTCGCGCGTGCGTGACGCGAGAATCGCCACGAGCTTGCCGTAGGAGGATCGCGCCGCGGCCTCCGCTTCGCGGGCGGCGGCGCGGCGCTCTCCGTTCATCACCCGGCCGGAGCGGCCAGTACGGGACGGATCTCGACGGACCCGGCCGACACGCACGGCGCACGCGCTGCCCATTCGAGCGCAGCGTCGAGATCGGCGACGTCGACGATCACGTAGCCGCCAAGAATCTCCTTGGTATCGGCAAAGGGGCCATCGACCACGTGGCGGCTGCCATTCTCGACCCGGATCGTGGTGCTGACATCGGGCGGCTGCAGGCCGTTGCCGCTGACCATCACGCCGCTTTGCGCCATGGCCTGCATGTAGGCGGTCCAGCCGCCCCAGTAGGCCTCCGCGTGTGCCGGATCGGCCCGCTTGCCGAGCTCTTCGGCCGTCTCGTTGAACAGGAGCATGTAATGCATCGGAACATTCCCTTTCGGTTCAGGGCGGAGAACATCTCCGGCCGAGCGACAACTGGCGCTCGACAGTATGTGCGTCAGCCCCGGCGCATTTCGACAGCGCGCCGCCGAGAATCTGTTCCGGGTGGAGTTCGCGCTTCCGCCTGAGCAATATCCCGATCACCCGACGGCGATGAACTCCTGGAGCAAGCCCCTAGCGGCCGGGCAGGCGGAGATTGGCGACCGCGGATCCGACGAAAATCTGTGGCTGCGAGGGCGTGCGGACGCCCATGCTCTTCTCGAGGTTCTGCACGCAGGCCCGCGTGGCCTGGGCGAGCTGGCCCCAGGTCGAGGCGGCGTCGAACTGCTGCAGCAGGCACTGGTCGTAATAGGTGAAGCGGTCGCCCGCGCCGCAGCCGAAGCTGACGCGGTCGGCCGCCGCCGCCGTCAGCACCACCCGGTTGGGCTGGCGCATCGCCGGTGTCAGGAACACGCCGCTGTGACAGGCCGAGACGACGACGACCGTCGGCAACGTGCCGCAGCCCGCGTCCAGTGCATTGTCGAGCGCGCTCGGCCGGACGACGCCGCTGGCCTGTCGCAGCACGACGCCGGCCTCGGTGCCGTGGCTGGTGATGAAGGCGAGACAGGCCTCCGCCCCATTGGCGTTGCGCAACGCGCTGGAGACGTTGGAGGCGCTGGCGACCTCGGCCGAGGGGTTGCGCCGAGGATCGGAGGTGAGCATGCGGATGTCCCGCACGCCGCGCGCCGACAGCTTGTCGCGCAGCGCATCGATGCCGTTGTCGAAGGACGGGCTGTTGTTGTCGCCGGCGATCAGCACGGCATGCCAGCGCGACGCCGGCACGTCGCCGGGCGCGGTTGCCATCGCCATGCTGCGGCCCGACGGCGGCGGCGCGTCGGAGTCCGCCGTGCAGCCGATCAGCGACGTCAGCAACACAACCAGGGCCGCGACGCGAATCAACATGCTTCGTTGCTCCAGATATTCCTATGCGGACTACGACGTAGCGCCGACCATGCGCAAGGCCATGTCGGTATAGAGCTTCGCCATCTGCTCCTCGGTGAGATCGCCACCCGGACCGTACCACATCGAGACATGGGTGCACTGGTCGAGCAGCGCCATGGCCATCGCCTTGAGATCGTACCTTCCGTCGACGCGCGGCAGATCGAACACGCCTTTTTCGACGCCATGCCTGAGGATCGTCACGACGATGTCGCGTATCGCGCGCCGGCTGCGCCGGATGTCGGTCACGCGGGCCGCATCCAGCCAGCCGATCTCGCGGTTGGCGACCAGCGCCTCGATGCGCAGCCGGCAATGCCGGATGACATAGACCCGCACGAAGGCCGCGAGTTCGGCGCGTGGATCGCCGCCCGCACCGGCCACGGCCTGCTGGCAGAGCCGCTCCAGCTCGCCCTGGGTCGAGGCGATGATGTCGTGCAGCAGCTCGTCCTTCGACTTGAAGTGGTTGTAGAGCGCGCCCTGGGTCAGTCCGCAGGCCTTCATGATGTCGCGCACCGTGACGACCGGATAACCGCGCTCGGCGAACTGGGCGAAGGCCGCTGCGCGGATCGCCTCGACCGGCGGACGCGCTTCGCGCTCCGCCACCGCCGCGGTCGCCTCGTCGTCGGCGACGACGGTCTTGCGCTTGCTCATCGCGAGGCTCCGGACATGTTGGCGACAATCTCCCAGGCGAGATCGGCCGCGGGCTTCACCAGCTTGCCGGAATCGGCGGCACGCACATTGGAAGCCGTGCCGTCGAGCGACCGGGCATAGACGCCCTGCCGGATGCAGGACACCCGGAACAGATTGTAGGCCATGTAGAATTCCCAGAGCGCGGGCTCCGGGACGGTCCGCTTCGACAGGGTGCTGTAGTAGTCCACCATCTCCGACTCCGTCGGGAGGCCGAGATCGTCGAGATCGTGT
>JBILYJ010000352.1:0-5732 GCA_044377795.1 Reyranella sp.
CAATCCGCAGCTCTATGCACTGGAGTCCAAGCCGGTCGGCGCCACCGTCGAGGCCGCGCACCGCTTCGCGCTCGCCTTTGCGCAACGCCTGCAGCTCGATCCGGACTATCTTTTCCCGGCCTACGAGGACACCTGGTACTACCTGTGGCGCGAACGGCGCCTGCCGAGCAACGTCGTGGTCGACGAGGCCAAGGTGAAGGATCCGCTGGAGCGCGAGCGCCTGGCCCGCGTCTTCGAGAAGGGCCTCGAAAGCTCGGTCGGTTATGTGCTGCCGGTTATTCGGGATCACAATGGGCGCGACCATAACGGGCGCAGCAACGGTCATGGACATGGCCATGCGCCTCGCTGGAAGAGCGGTCCGTGGTTCCTGCGCTCCGAGAAATGCTACCTGATCCCCGGTGATTCGCCGATCGGCTACCGCCTGCCGCTCGATTCTCTGCCCTGGGCGGCGCCCGGCGACACAGACATCATCGTGCAACCCGATCCGATGGCACCGCATCCCGACCTGCCGCCGCTCGACGCCTTCCGGCGCGCGCCGGTGCTGCGCCGCCAGGACCCGGGACTCGCGGGCGATGCCGCCGGCGATGCCGAAGCGCGCCGTGAGGCGTGGCGACGCGCGCTGGCGCCGAACACGGGGCTTGGCCCCGCCGTCGGCGCGTCGGCGGCCGGCATCGTGCGCACCGCAATGGCCTTCGAGCCGCGCGACGGTCATCTCCATGTCTTCATGCCGCCGACCGAACGCATGGAGGATTATCTCGACCTGGTGGCCGCGCTCGAGGACACGGCCGAGGAACAGGGCCAGCCGATCTTCATCGAGGGCTACACGCCGCCCGGCGATCCGCGGGTCCTGCACTTCAGCGTCACGCCCGACCCCGGGGTGATCGAGGTCAACATCCATCCCTCCGCGACCTGGATCGAGGTCGTCGAACGCACGGAGATCGTCTACGAGGAGGCGCGCACGACACGGCTTGGCGCCCAGAAGTTCATGATCGACGGCCGCCACACCGGCACCGGCGGCGGCAACCATGTGGTGCTGGGAGGGCCGTCGGCCGCCGACTCGCCGATCCTGCGACGGCCCGACCTGCTCAAGAGTCTACTGGGCTACTGGCTGAACCATCCGTCGCTCTCGTATCTCTTCTCCGGCCTGTTCATCGGCCCGACCAGCCAGCACCCGCGCGTGGACGAAGCGCGCAACGATGCGCTGCACGAGCTCGAGATCGCCTTCCGCCAGATCGCACCGGGACGGCAGACGCCGCCGTGGCTGGTCGATCGCGTGTTCCGCAACCTGCTGGTCGACGCGACCGGCAATGCCCACCGCACAGAGTTCTGCATCGACAAGTTGTTTACGCCCGATTCCGCCGCCGGCCGGCGCGGGCTGCTGGAGCTGCGCGCCTTCGAGATGCCGCCGCACTGGCGCATGAGCGTGGCGCAGCAGGCGCTGCTGCGTGGCCTCGTCGCCAGGTTCTGGGAGCGCCCCTACGAGCGGCCGCTCAGCCGCTGGGGCACACGCCTGCACGACGATTTCATGCTGCCGCATTTCGTGTGGCAGGATTTCAACGAAGTGCTCTCGGACCTCGGCGAGGCCGGCTACGATTTCTCATCCGAGTGGTTCGCCCCGCATTTCGAATTCCGCTTCCCGAAGCTCGGCGAAGTGGCGCAGCGCGGCCTCGAACTCGAATTGCGGCACGCGCTCGAACCCTGGCACGTGCTGGGCGAGGAGCCGGGCGGCGGCGGCACGGTCCGCTACGTCGATTCGACCGTGGAGCGCCTGCAGGTCAAGGTCGCCGGCCTCAACGACCAGCGCCACGTCATCGCCTGCAACGGCTGGAAGCTGCCGCTGCGCGCCACCGGCACGGCCGGCGAGTACGTCGCGGGCGTGCGCTATCGCGCCTGGCAGGCAGCGAACTCGCTGCACCCGACCATCGGCGTGCATGCGCCCCTCACCTTCGACATCCACGATTCGTGGAGCGGCCGCTCGATCGGCGGCTGCACCTACCACGTGGCCCATCCGGGCGGCCGCAACTACGACCGCATGCCGGTCAACGCCAACGAGGCCGAGGCGCGGCGGCGTGCCCGTTTCTTCGCCATCGGACATACCGGCGGACCGTCGCCGAAACCGCGGCCGCTCGACAATCCGGAGCATCCGCTGACGCTCGACCTGCGGCGGGCGCAGGGCCTATAGTCCGCCCGCCTCACGGGCAGTCCAACCGTTCATTTCCACTTCTGTTTCCGGGCCCATGGAGTCGTTGCGCGGCCTCTCTTCCTCGCCGGCGAGCGCGTACGACGAACTGGTCACCGGCCAGAAGTCGATCCGCTATCACTGGCAAGGCATCCTGAGCGTCATCCGCTCGCTGCCCAACGGGCTCGGCGAACGGGTCGAGAGCGCGCGCCGGCAACTTGAGGAATCGGGCGCGACCGTCAACCTGCTGGACGATCGCGGTGCGGCCCGCTGGACCTTCGATCCCCTGCCGTTGGTCATCGCGCCCGACGAATGGGCCGGCATCGAGGCCGGCCTGATCCAGCGCGCCAAGTTGCTCGACCGGGTACTGGCCGATGTCTACGGACCGCAGACGCTGCTGAAAGGGAAGCTGCTGCCGCCGATGCTGGTCCATGCCAACCGGCATTTCCTGCGGCCTGCGCGGGTCACCGACGGCGCCGCGCCGCGACGCTACCTCGGCAACTATGCGGTCGACCTGGTGCGGCTGGGCAGCGGACGCTGGCACGTCCTGGCCGACCATACCGAGCTTCCCGCGGGCGTGGGCTATGCCCTCGAGATGCGCCGCGTGCTGGCGCGCAGCCTGCCGGAGGCCTTTCGCTCCATCCCCGTCCGCCATCTGCGGCCCTTCGTCGATCGCTGGCAGGAGTCGCTGCGCTCGATGGCGCCGGCCGCCGTGTCCCAGCCCAACATGGCGGTGCTGACGCCAGGCTCGCTCTCGGCCACCTATTTCGAGCACGTCTACCTGTCGCGCGTGCTGGGCGTCCCGCTGGTTGAAGGCGGCGACATGGTCGCACGCGACGGCCAGGTCTCGATCAAGACACTCGCCGGCCTTCGGCCCGTGCATGTGCTCCTGCGGCGGCTCGACAGCGCCTTCGCCGACCCGCTGGAAATGCGCGCCGATTCCGCGTTGGGCGTCACGGGCCTCGTGGAAGCCACGCGCAACGGCAACATCTCGCTCGCCAATGCGCTGGGATCGGGGGTCGTCGAGACGCCGGCCATCATGCCCTTTCTGGAGCGGCTGAGTGAGCACCTGCTGGGCGAGAAGCTGCAGATGCCGTCGCTCGACGTATGGTGGCTGGGCGAGCCTGCGGCGCTGAGCTTCGCGCTGGCCAATCTCGACCTCATGATCGTGCGCCCCTGCCTCGGCCAGGACCGCGAGCCCATCGTCGTGGGCATGCTCGAACAGGCCGAGCGCGCGGCGCTGGTCGAACGCATCCGCGCCCAGCCCGGCCAGTATGTCGCGCAGTATCCCATGACGCCGTCACTCACGCCGAAGTGGGACGGGCAGTCCCTGGTGCCGTCCGCCGTCGTGATGCGCGCCTTTGTGGTTGCCGACCACGACACCTATCACGTTCTGCCGGGCGGCCTCGCCCGCGAGCCCGACGGCGACACGGCGCTGCGCTCGCTGGGCCGCCTGCACGGCACCCTGAAGGACGTCTGGGTGCTGGCCGAGGATGCCGCTGACGTCCAGCTGCCGACGACGCGGCGCTTCCACCAGCTCGCCGTCGAGCGCGGCACCGCCGACCTGCAGAGCAGGGTCGCCGACAACCTCTTCTGGCTCGGCCGTTACATCGAGCGTCTGGACAACGATGCGCGCCTCCTGCGCACGACGGCGGCGCGCGTGGCGCAGGGCGCCGTCGGCCCGCGCGACGCCGTCGAGCTCAGGCTGCTCGGCCGATTGCTCGACGCGGCGAACCTGATGGATCACTCGTCGGCCCTGGCGCCACCCGAAAGCGCCCTGTTCCAGCAGGGCCTGGCGGCCGTCGCCGCCGACGATCGCGGCCTCGCCACCGTGCTCGACGGCATCCAGCGGCTCACCGCCACCATGCGCGATCGCTTCTCCGTCGACATGACGACGGCCGCCGGCCCGGAGATGGTCGAAGTGCGCAAGCGACTGCTGGCCGCGCGCGGCAACCTCGATCGGCTGCTCGCCGCCCTCGACGAGATCGTGCGCTTCGTCGCCACGCTGTCGGGTCTGGCGCAGGAAAACATGACGCGCGGCACCGGCTGGCGATTCCTCGATCTCGGTCGACGTATCGAACGCGGGCTGCACGTGCTGACCGGCGCGCTCGGCCCCTTCACCCTCTCGCCGATCGACTGGGACGCCGCGATGCGCCTCGCGCTCGAACTCTGCGACAGCACCATCACCTACCGCACGCGGTATCTCGGCCAGCTGCAGCCCGCCCCCGTGCTCGACCTCGTCATCCTCGACGACGCCAATCCGCGCGGCCTGGTGTTCCAGCTGCGCACCATCAAGGGCCATCTCGACTATCTCGCGCGCTCCTCGGGGGTCCGCGTCGCCGCACCGCCGGACTCGCTGGAAGTGGATCTGCAAGCCGTCGTGCGCCAGTTCGGCGGCGACGAGCAGGCGTGGCGACACGAGGGACTGGCTCTCGCCATGCTGCGCGACGTCGCGTCCGACACGGAGCAGCAGCTCGACAGGCTTTCGGAGGCCATCACCCGCGCCTATTTCTCGCATGTGCCGGCGGCCCAGGCCGTCGGCTCCTCGGGCGGAGACTGAGCGTGCATTACCTTCTCTCGCACCGCACCACCTACACCTACGCCAGCACGGTGGATTCGGCGCACCACATCGCGCACCTGCGGGCCCGTAACTTCCCCGGCCAGAAGGTCACCGCGATCGGCATCGATACCAGCCCGCTGCCGGCGCTCGCCGTGCAGCATGTCGACCATTTCGGCAACCTCATCGACATCTACCGGATCGACAAGCCGCACACGCGCTTCGACATCGAGGTGCGGGCGGAAGTCGACGTGCGCTTCCCGGACCCGCCGGCGGCCGGCTCCACGCCGGCCTGGGAAGAAATCAGAGCCGCACTCCTCGGGGACGGATTTCCCAGCCCCGTCGAGGCCAGCGAGTTCATCTACGATTCACCGCTGGTGCCGAGCGTCGAGGCGCTGCGCGCCTATGGCGCGCAGTCCTTCACGGCAGGACGTCCCATCCTGGAAGCGGCACGTGAGCTGACCTCGCGCATAAAGGCCGACTTCGAGTATCACCCCGGCGCGACCGACATCTCGACGCCGCTCGCGGACGTCTTCGCCGGCAAGGCCGGGGTCTGCCAGGATTTCGCTCATGTCCAGATCGCGGCGCTGCGCGCCCACGGTCTCGCGGCGGGCTACGTCTCCGGGTACATCCGCACCATCCACTCCCGAGACGAACTTGCCCTGCGCGGCGCCGATGCGAGCCACGCCTGGGTCGCCGTCTGGTGCGGCGAGGCGGCGGGCTGGGTCCATCTCGACCCGACCAACGACCTGGTCGCGCGGGAAGACCACGTCGCCGTCGCCTGGGGCCGTGACTTCTCCGATGTGAGCCCGCTGCGCGGCGTCATCCTGGGCGGCGACTCCCATTCCTACGGCGTCGCCGTGACATTGGTGCCGACCGACTAATACCAAGCGACAGAACTCATGACAGTTCAGCCCATCGCCGGCTTGTGATGGATGCGATCCTTTGCGGTGTGGCGAGAAGGTCAGTCCAAGCCTTGCAGCAGGCATCGACGAT
>JBILYJ010000354.1:0-5701 GCA_044377795.1 Reyranella sp.
ATCTCGACCTCCTAAACGACGCTGTCGCTTCAAAGAATCGAGCCCCGACCTCCAGCGCAAATCACATAAGAGTCATCGGTTCAGACGGTTGGTATCAGATGTCAGGATAGGCGTTAGCCGATAGGCAGCATACGGTCATGCGACTTCGGGTAGGTTACCGAAGCGGTATTCCCATGTGCCTCTGGAAGTGGATTTTCTCAGAACTTCCATGCCTATATGACTCATGGCTCTCGCTAACTCTTCTCAGGCAATCACCCTTTCCCAACTTGAATCTCACCTGTGGGAAGCCGCGAACATACTTCGCGGACCGGTCGATGCCGCTGACTTTAAATCGTATGTGTTTCCCCTCCTTTTCTTTAAGCGACTCTCCGATGTTCACGACGAAGAATACGCCGAGGCGCTGAAGCAGTTCGACGGCGATGAGGAAGCGGCACTCTTTCCGGAGAACTATCGCTTTTTGATTCCAGCCGACTGCCATTGGCGCGATGTCCGCAAGGTGGCGACGAATGTCGGTCAGGCACTGCAGACCGCCATGCGCGGCATCGAGCAAGCGAACCCGCACACGCTCTACGGCATCTTCGGCGACGCCCAATGGACCAACAAGGACCGGCTTTCCGATTCGCTGCTGCGCGATCTCATCGAGCATTTCTCCCGCTTATCGCTCGGCAACGCGGCGGCGCAGGCGGATGTGCTGGGTCAATCCTATGAATATCTGATCAAGAAGTTCGCCGACGCGACCAACAAGAAGGCAGGCGAGTTCTACACCCCGCGCTCTGTCGTGCGGCTCATGGTCAACATTCTCGATCCGCGCGAAGGCGAATCCATCTACGATCCTGCCTGCGGCACAGGCGGCATGCTGTTGGAAGCCATCCACCACGTGCAGGAGACGCGCGGCGATGTCCGCACACTCTGGGGCAGGCTTTTCGGCCAGGAGAAGAATCTCACCACATCCGCCATCGCCCGCATGAACCTCTTCCTGCACGGCGCGGCCGATTTCAGAATCGTGCGCGGCGACACACTGCGCAATCCCGCCTTCTTCCTGGGCGACAGCCTCGCCACCTTCGACTGCGTCGTCGCCAATCCGCCGTTCTCGCTGGAGAAATGGGGCGACGAAATCTGGTCGAGTGACCCCTTTGGCCGCAATTTCGCCGGCATGCCGCCGGCAAAAAGCGGCGACTTCGCCTGGGTCCAGCACATGATCAAATCCATGGCGCCCGGGACCGGCCGCATGGCCGTTGTGCTGCCGCATGGCGCCTTGTTCCGCATGGGCAAGGAAGGCGAGATCCGGCGCAAGCTCCTCGCCATGGATCTGCTGGAAACCGTCATCGGTCTGGGGCCGACGCTGTTCTACGGCACCGGCCTTGCCGCGTGCATCCTCGTCTTCCGCCAGAAGAAGGCTCGCAACCGCCGCAACAAGGTTCTGGTTGTCGATGCCTCGAAGGAATTCAAATCGGGCCGCGCCCAGAACGAGCTGCTTCCCGAGCATGTCGAGCGCATCTACGGCTGGGTGCGCGACTATGCCGATGTCGAAGGCCTCGCCCGCGTCGTCACCCTGGAAGAGATCGCCGCCAACGACCACAACCTCAATATCCCGCGCTACGTCGAGCCCGCGCTCGTGCGGGACGAACTCACGGTCGACGAGGCGATGAAGCGGCTGCGCGACAGCGCCGAGGTGGCGTTTGCGGCCGAGGACAGGCTGGTGGCACTGCTCAAGGCCGAAGGCCTGCTGATATGATCCGCATCACCCAGCAGCAGCTCGAGTCTTATCTCTGGGGCGCCGCCGTGCTGCTGCGGGGCACGATCGATGCCGGCGACTACAAGCAGTTCATCTTCCCGCTGTTGTTCTACAAGCGGCTCTGCGATGTCTTCGACGAGGAAACCGTGACCGCCCTGCGCGAGTCGAACGGCGACGAGGATTTCGCCCGGTTCCCGGAAAATCACCGCTTCCAGATTCCACCGGACGCCCATTGGCGTGAGATCAGGAAGGTCAGCCGTGATGTAGGCCAGGCCCTGCAGCAGTCCTTGCGCGCCGTCGAGACCGCCAACCCGGACAAGCTCTTCGGTATTTTCGGCGACGCGCAATGGACCAATAAGGACCGCCTGTCCGATGCGATGCTGCGCGACCTGATCGAGCACTTCTCGACGCTCAAACTCACCGTCGCCGGCCTGCCCGAGGACGAGCTGGGCCAGGGCTACGAATATCTCATCAAGAAATTCGCCGACGATTCCGGCCATACCGCCGCCGAGTTCTATACCAACCGCACTGTCGTCCACCTCATGACCGAGATGCTCGACGTGCAGCCCGGCGAGACGGTCTACGACCCCACCTGCGGCTCCGGCGGCATGCTGCTGTCCTGCATCACCCATTTGCGCCGTGCCGGGAAGGAGTGGCGGAACGTCAAGCTCTTCGGCCAGGAGCGCAACCTGATGACTTCCTCCATTGCGCGGATGAACTGCTTCCTGCACGGCATCGAGGACTTCCGCATCGAACGCGGCGACACGCTGGCCGAACCGAAACTCGTCGAAGGCGACCGCCTGCAGCGGTTCGATGTCGTGCTGGCCAACCCGCCTTACTCGATCAAGCAGTGGAATCGTGAAGCCTTCGCCGCCGATCCCTGGGGCCGCAACCTGTTCGGCGTCCCGCCGCAGGGCCGGGCCGACTACGCCTTCCAGCAGCACATCCTGCAAAGCCTCAAGCCGGGGACCGGCCGTTGTGCCGTGCTCTGGCCGCATGGCGTGCTCTTCCGGCAGGAAGAGGCGGAGATGCGCCGCAAGCTGATCGAAGCCGATCTCATCGAGTGCGTCCTCGGTCTCGGTCCAAACCTCTTCTACAACTCGCCGATGGAAGCCTGCGTCGTCGTCTGCCGTACGCAGAAGCCCAGGGCCCGGCGCGGGAAAATCCTCTTCATCAACGCGTTGAACGAAGTCACCCGCGAACGGGCGCAGAGCTTTCTCACCGACGGGCATTTCCAGCGCGTCGTTCGTGCCTATCGCGATTTCAAGGACGAGCCCGGCTTCGCCCGCGTCGTACCGATCGGCGACATCCGCGCGAAGGAAGGCAATCTCAGCATCCCGCTCTATGTTGGCGGGGAAACCGAGGCCGAGTGGAAGGAAGCGGATCGATCCGCCCTGACGGCGCTGCCCGAAGCCCTCTCGGCCTGGCTGGAGAGTTCCGCCGCCGTCCGGCAGTCTCTCGCAGGCCTTCTCGGACGCCAAAAGAGTGGTTGATTTGACACAAAAAATAATCATTATTTGTGTCAAATAATCCATGGCCAGACACCCCAGATCCACGGAAACACAGGTCCTCAGCCGTATCAGCGGCCACAAGGGGGGCTGGGTGTTCACGCCAGCGCATCTGGCGGATCTCGGCAGCCGCAACGCCGTCGCCTCGGCGCTCAAGCGCTTGAAGGCCCAAGGCCGCATCCGCCAACTCGCCCGCGGGCTCTATGACTGCCCGGCGCATGACCCGGTGCTAGGTACCGTGGCACCTTCCGCCGATGCCATCGCCCGGGCGCTGGTCGTGCGCGACGCCATCCGGCTTCAGCCCTCGGGCGCTTATGCCGCCAACGTGCTGGGTCTCTCGGACCAGGTGCCCTCGCGCATCGTCTTTCTGACCGACGGTCCGTCGCGCAAGGTGAAGATCGGTAAGCGGGAGATCCTTCTGCAGCATACCACCCCACGCAACATGGCCACAGCCGGGCGCAAAAGCGGCACCCTTATCCAGGCCTTGCGCTACCTCGGGCAGGAGCGGGTCGACGACCGTGTCCTCACCACGCTCTCCCACCATATCGCCGAGGCAGACCGGCCGGCCATCCGCAAGGACCTGCGCTATGCGCCGGCCTGGATTGCCGAGCTCCTCGGCCCTCTCACCACTCCGGCCGGCCGACCGTGAACGCCTTCCTCGCGCTTCCCGCGCCACGACGCCAGCTTGCCTTCCAGCAGGTCGATGAGACCATGGGACTGCAGGCCGTCAGCGTGGAGAAGGACTTTTGGGTCTGCTGGACGCTGCGCGAACTCTTCACCCTGCCCGACATTGGCAACCACCTGACCTTCAAGGGCGGCACTTCGCTCTCCAAGGCATGGAAATTCATCCAACGCTTTTCCGAGGACATCGACCTTGTCGTCGACAAAGATGTGTTGAGCTTTGCCGGTGACGCCGCACCGGACAGGGCGCCGAGCAGCAACCAGCGCAAGGCGCGGCTGGAAAAGCTCATGGATGCCTGCCGAGCGTGGGTGCAGGGTAGGCTGCAGCCGGCACTGGCCGCCCGTATCACCGAGGCCCTCGGCGGCCCCGGCTGGACACTGGAAGTCGATTCCGAAATGCCCGACGGCCAGTGCCTGCTGTTCCACTATCCGTCCGTCTTCGCCGCTGGTACCGCTGGCTACGTGCGCCCCGTCGTGAAGATCGAACTCGGCGCTCGCTCCGACGACTGGCCGGGCGAGGGAAAATCGATCCAGCCCTACGTCATCGAGCAGTTTCCCGCGCTCGATCGCGATGCCGCCTTCAATGTTCGCGTCCTTGCCGCCGAGCGAACCTTCTGGGAAAAAGCCTGCCTGCTCCACGAGGAGACTTTTCGTCCTGCTGACAAGCCGCGAAAGCTCCGAATGGCCCGCCACTACTACGACCTCTGGTGTCTTCTGCGGGCTGGTGTCGGCGACCGCGCCCTCGCTGACACCGCTCTCTTCCAGCGCGTCGCCGAGCATCGCGAACTCTTCTTCCGTTATACTTGGGTCGACTACGACACTCACAGGCCCGGCACTTTTCGCCTCTCTCCACCGGCGGACCAGCTTGCCGACTGGCGTGAAGACTATCGCCAAATGCTCGGGCCGATGTTCTTCGGCGATACACCAACCTTCGAGGATATGATGACCGCGGTGACGGCATTCGAGAAAACCTTCAACGGTACGGTATGACGGCTAATCCAGCGCCCGTATCGTCTGTCGTAACCAATCCTCAGTGGGCCGGGCTGCCGCTGTTTGATCGCACCGGATGGCTCCGCATGGCTTTCGGCGATTTCGCCGAGAGCATTGGTGATCGTGCGGAGCCCAAGGACGCGCAGCGCGAGATCTATGTCGGTTTGGAGCATCTGGACTCGCAATGCCTCCACATCCGGCGCTGGGGCAAGGGCAGCGATGTTACCGGCACCAAGCTGCGCTTCCGAAAGGGTGACATCATCTTTGGCCGCCGCCGCGCCTACCAGCGAAAACTGGCGGTGGCGGAGTTCGACGGCATCTGCTCCGCTCACGCCATGGTCGTGCGAGCGAAGCCCGACAAGGTGCTGCCGGAGTTCCTACCGTTCCTAATGATGGGCGACCTCTTCATGAATCGCGCGGTCGAGATTTCCGTCGGCTCGCTCTCGCCTACCATCAACTGGACAACGCTCAAGCTTGAGACATTCGTTCTCCCGCCGCTCGACCAGCAGCGGCACATCGCACAAATCCTCTGGACGGCGGATGAAGCAATAGCACGGCAAGTCGAGACATCTGAGGCATTTTCCATTTTCTTCCGGCGTTTCTTGGATTCACTCTTCAAGTTTCAGGGCGAGGGGGCTCAAAAGTCTCAGTTCGGTCGAGTCATACCAACCGTCTGAACCGATGACTCTTATGTGATTTGCGCTGGAGGTCGGGGCTCGATTCTTTGAAGCGACAGCGTCGTTTAGGAGGTCGAGATGTCGTTGGCGATCACGCGGAGGGATTTATC
>JBILYJ010000356.1:0-5695 GCA_044377795.1 Reyranella sp.
AGCGTCGTTATCGAAAGGGGGAAACCATGTCACTGTCGCTCAAATCGCAGGCGATTGCTATCCGACTGGGTCATTCGCCCGCGTAAGAGACCGTTGGATTTCAGGCTCTTTCCCTCCGCCATTCACCGCCGATATAACAGTCTCTCCTGTGTCGGCGAGGCGTTCGAAATCCCAATAACCGCGGGCATTCCGAGTTGGACCTGTTGACCGGCGTCGCCGTCCCAAGGGCCGTTTGGCTCTCTCTATGGCTCTTTCTCTCCAAAGCTGATGACTGCGGGATTTAGTACGCTTCTTGTAAGTTACTGATCTGGTTGACGAATTCGGAGCGTAGTTCTGCGTGTTTGGCGGGTTCGGGCGGTCGGAGAGTGGGGCTGGGATCGGAGTTTCGCGCGGCACAATGACTCTCGGCCGCAAAATGGATCTTCGTCGGCACCGACGCGGACGGCGAACGCGCCGCGGCTATACAGCATGATCAAGACCTGCAACCTCAATGGCATCTCTGCGGGGGTCGTGCGACCGCGCAACCAGCGGAGCCGGAGCGACGGAGAGTTGGGCACCAGGATCCGGCGAATCTTCTGCTCCTCGCTCAAGATCGGGCGCACGGCACGCAAGATGTACTGGACGCGCGTGCCAGGGCGGACGTGTTCGATTACATCGAACGCTTCTAGAACCCCAGGCGCAGGGACTCGACCATCGGTTATGGAAGCCACATGGAGTTCGAGAGGCAGGCGGGATTAGCTTACTGTCAACCGAACCGGGGGCAGGCCAGTTGGGGCCGGCGTTTGGCAGGATACCACTGGAGCACGATAGCGACCGCTGTGCGGGCCTCTCTCTAGTCAGCGCCTTGGTGACTCACGGACATACCGGCACGACGGATAACGGCTGCAACCCAAGAATTGTTTTCCGGCATATCTGCCAGTCTTGGTCGTTCTAGTGATCAGCGGACTGCCGCACCTGCCACAAGTCGTAGTGCTACCAAAGCGCTGCTTCAAGTGAGCCGCGTGCTGCACGCGGGTGGCGTCAGTCTGCGGCAGCATCACGGTGTTGATGGTCGTCACTATCCGTTTCACTTCGTGGTCGGTGAAGACCACCTCGCTCTTGCTCTTGACGTAACTGATGTAGCCGCCCGTCAATACATTGGGAGGCATTGGGGTCCTGAGACTGCAATCGCCTCGGAATACGACGACGGAATGCATCTTCTCGGGCGGTATTTGCGCCGCGTTTGAAAGAGCCCTTATGTGGCCTGCGTTTTGATGAAGGGGATTCTGAAACCTGAGCTTGTGTCCGCTGTTTGTCTTTGTCCAAAAGGGAGCGTCCTCTCGGTCGAATATCCATCCGCTCATGTTCTTGGTTTCCACTACGAACACGCCGTAGCGAGAGACGATCACGTGATCTATCTGCGTGGTGCCCCGGCGGGTCGGAATTGTCAGGTCATTGATGTCGAAGTAGTCGGGCGAAGGCAGTAGGAGCCTCGTCTCGGCCATGGTCGTGAGTTCGCCGAGTCGTCCCACGTGCGCGGCATGCCCGTCGTCGAAATCCCGCAGATGCAACTGCTTCCCTCGCCGAGGCATCGCGACAACGAATAGGACCAGGACGAGGGCGACGCCCAAGATGGTAAGCAGGGAGGCAGTACTCATGGGGGCCGAGAGGCACTCTCAAAATGCCGGTATGCCCTGACGATCGGCGCCAGCTTGTGTTGTTTTCGCGGACAATGTTTCTCCCCTCTGCGTGCAGGGATGGTAGGGGCGGGGTGAGCAACGTAGAGGAGCTGATGACCGAAGATCGGCGCTTCTTTCGGAAAGTTCGCTTGCCCGCCCAACTGATGCCTGCAAATCGTCTGTTCGTAGATCGGCTACTTCTGCAGGCACGGGCCTTGATCGTTGTCGTTGCGGCATAGACGCAAGCCGCCTGTGTTCACCTGCGGTTGGCTGGGCGGCGGCGCTGCTTTAGGCGGCGCTGCGTTAGTTGTGGTAGCAGCAGGCAGCGCAGGATTGTTGGAGCTAGTAACTCCTGCCAGAGCGCCGAGCACGCCCGCGATCGCCACGAACCCGATGAAAAATACAATGAGCCCACGAAAGAAGCTCACTGTTGCGGCGCAGCCGAACAGGATGCAACAGATGATGAAGAACTCGACCATCAGCCCCTCCACCCTAGTAACGTAGACAGAAGTAATAGCCAGGACATTGACCTTGGGAGACAAACTGTTGACCGTTGGCGGCAGGCCTCTAAGTCGAACCTGCTGCAACCAACCCGTATCATTCGCTTAGAAGCACCCACTCGCGATGGCGGTCTGGCTGGCACACAAGTACGAGGGCGAAGGATTGCTAGCGATGCGGCGTGCGGCGACGCCGAGAAGGGAGGCACCCAGTGCTGCGGCTTGGACCTAACCGTTAATGTTGACGGTGCTTTACCCGGAATTTCATGGGCGTGGTGCCAGTCCACCGCTTGAACGCACGCACCAGCGCTGCAGGCTCGGAGTAACCCGTCAGGTAGGCGATCTGCTCAAGGCGCAGGTCTGTATCGGTCAAGTAGCGCTTTGCGAGCCCATTGCGTATTTCGTCCGTCAGTTCTGTAAATGTCGTATCCCGATCGGCGAGCCGCCGCTCTAGCGTCTTGCTGCTCATGTTCAGCTCACGCGCGATATCGTCGAAGTGGACCGTGCCCTTGGCGAGTCCGTCGATCACCAGCTCGCGCACATCGTGAAGAATATCCTGCTTCTTTGGCGCCGGGCCGAGGATCTTCTGGCAGGCTCGCTCCAGCACCTTGAGCAGCTTGTTGTCGGCGCCGATGACCGGCAGGCGCATCGTGTCGGCATCGTAAATCAGGGCATCCCACTCGGCGTGAAACTTGACAGGGCAGCCCAGGTAGTCAGCGTAGGCGACCTTGGCGTTTGGCCTCCCGTGCATGAACTCGGCACGCACGGGCGATATGTGCTTGCGGGTCATGTCGCGGCAGGCCCGCACGACGACTGCGGCGATATACTCCGAGTTGTGACGCAGGCCGCGCAGAGCACGGTCAGTCTCGCGAAACCGCAGGGTCACGTGCGAGCCCATTCGCTCAACTTCGATGTCCTCGCCTTCCCCGACTACGTAAAAATAGCGCTGTAGGTTGGCAATCGCGTCCAGCAGCGTCGGCGAATTGAGCACCACGAAACCAAGCAGGCCGCTGTCCCTTGCTTCGTGCGCGGCGCCAAGACGAAGTCCGTAGCTTGCATCGCCCAGCGTAGAGGCAGCTCGCTCGATCAAGCCAAGCACCGCCATGTATGGAATGCGCGCGTCGGGATCTGCGACGTCCGTGCGTCTCAGGCCGACTTCCTTGATGAGGCTGTCGGCATTCACGCCGTGCTTACGCAGGTCATCGACTACCTTGGTAGCCAGCCGCGCATGGATCTTGTGGGACTTCGTCATGCAGACCGTCGAGTACAGAGTAACTGGCGGCAACGGTCAAGAATATGGCGTCATAAGTCAATGAGACGCACGTAACGTCGGCCTAGATTTGCCGGGGTAGCCGGGTCCGTTATGAAGCTGACCGGGTGCCATCAATCGGCTGAGCGATAGCTGGCGCAGAGATCAATACGAACAAGGCCATGAAGGCCTTTAGCAGCCGTATGTATTCGGCTTCGTTAGGTCCGAAACGTTGGTGCAATACATCCCACGATGCCCGCCGAGCAATGCCGCGCTTGCGGCAACGATGAGAGACGAGAATGAAGTACGCGATGAGCAACGGCGAAAAGCGAGAAGCCCAGCGCGGCCTTATCGGCAAATGCCCGATATGCGACGTTCCGGTCAAACCGAGATGCGGCAAGATCAGGGTGCATCACTGGTACCATCCACCGGGCCACTTCGATCACCGCTGGGAGCCAGAGACCCCATGGCATCGCAATTGGAAGAACCTGTTTCCGAAGGAGTGGCAGGAAGTTCTCCACCGTGCCGAGAATGGGGAGCGGCATCTTGCAGACGTGAAGACCGCGCGTGGGCAAGTGCTCGAGTTCCAGCATTCAGAGATCACGGAAGAGGAACGCTCTTCGCGCGAAGCGATCTATGGCGAGATGTGCTGGGTTGTAGACGGTTCGCCGCGGAAAAATCACAAGAAGCAGTTCGTTAAGGCGCTGGAACTCGGGCGGGTAGTGCAGCGGAATCCATTGACGATCGCAGTCCCCACCGCAAGCAGCATGCTGCTTCGCAAGTGGGAGGCCAGTCAGAAGGTTGTCGTGTTTGACTTTGGGGAGCAGGAAGCCTCGTTCGGTTCATTTAGTTTTGCAACTGCGGTCCTGTGGATGTCGCCCCCAGCACGCCAGAACGGCGAGACCGTGCTACAGCCGATCTATCGATCCGGGTTCGTCGACATCACGTCGAGGACCGATCCGCCCGGCAGTCCTAACCGCGCAATGGAGCCTTCACGGGTGCAGGCGCCGCCCCGGTTGGCACCCCGCTTCCACCGGAGGTTTTGAGATTGGACAAGCACAGCCGATGCTGCCGCGTTCGCAGATGCGCGATTGGCAGCTCAGTGCCGAGACAACTGGAAGGCAAACGCATTGCCCGCAGGCATCGTAGGGGTGCTGTCGAGGGCGAACAACGAAGGGCTAGCCAAAGCTGATGACTGACGATCGGCACTTCGTTCGGCAAGTTCGCTCGGCCGCCCCGAGTGATGCCTGCAAAAAATCGGGAAGTGAAATCGCGCGAAACAGCGGAGGGTTGCCCCAGGGGCTGCCCGTTCATGTTTGCTGACGCGCTTGACCGGAGATACCCGCACAGGAGCGAACTGGGAAGGCTGCATGGCGAACGCGTGGCCGCTGTTGCTCTTTGCCCATGGAAGTGGGTGCAAGCTGCCCTCCGAAAAAGGAGCTGCTGGAATGCCTCGACGGCTATGCTCGAACGCTGAACGCCCTTTACGCTGCCTCGAAGTGCGCGCCGACAGGACGGCAGGCCGGCAACGACTGTTCCCTTGCTTGAATCCTACGCCGCGTAGTCGTTGAATGCATGGGTAACGAGATTGATGCGGCGCTCCGATGGTTTGAAAGTTCTCTTGAGCGGTGGCGCACACAGATCGCACAACTCGCTGCTGGCCACGTGGCAAGAATGCCACGCGGACATTTTGCGGTCGGGTACAGGCTCATCGGAAACCTCCAACAGCTAAACGGCGCGCGGTTACTGGAGGCCATTCGACACGCCACCGTACGTCACACGGGTTGGCCAGAATTTTGGGTCCCGAGCCGCTCCGAAATCGCGCCTTATATCCAAGATGGAACTATCGAATGTTGGCTTCCTCGAGACAGTCAGGCGCGAGAGGCGCATCACTCGGATTTTTGGCGGGTCTCCCCTGAGGGTGCGGCCTTCCTCATTCGTGGCCTTCAGGAAGACAATGCGCCTCCTGAGCGGAGAATCGCCCCAGGTACCGGCTTCGATATCACCACACCAACTTGGCGTATCGGCGAGGCGTTGTTGCATGCAGCACGCCTAGCTGCTCATCTTGGCGATCCACAGGCACGTGTCGCCTTGGTAGCGGAATGGACAGGTTTGCGCAGCCGACGTTTGGTGCATGTCGACGGGACACGCATGCTATCTGATACCGGCCTATACTCGAAGACAGCCCCAGCGTAGGACGGCGGATGGGTGTAACGCTCCAGGACGACTGCGAAGTTCTAATAATTGGCGGTGGACTGACCGGGCTGACCGCGGCTGTCTTGCTGCACGAG
>JBILYJ010000355.1:0-5695 GCA_044377795.1 Reyranella sp.
ACCTGAAAGCGGCAACATGCTCAGCGGGTTCCATCCTGAGGCGTGTAACGGGGCCAGTCGTGCGAGGCGATCTGGTCGAGCGACGGCGTCGGCTGCCCCAGACGGGTCTGATAGATCCAGTAGTTGGCCAGCACGCGCTGCACGAAGTCGCGCGTCTCGTGGAGCGGGATCAGCGCGATGTAGAGCAGGGGATCCTGCGAAGCGTTCAGCGAATTGTCCCAGCGCATGACGTTGCCCGGCCCGCCGTTGTACCCCGCGGTGGTGCGCACGAGATTGCCGTCGGTCTCGTTCAGCAGCATCGATATGTAGGCCTGGCCGAGCGACATGTTGACCGACGGATCCCACGGATTGGCGCCCGCGGTCTCCGGCGCGTACCGCGCCGAGACGGCACGCGCGGTCGCCGGCATCAGCTGCATCAGACCCATGGCGCCGACCACGGAACGCGCCTTGGGATTGAAGGCCGATTCCTGGCGCATGAAGGCATAGACCAGCGCACGGTCGACGATCGCGCCGCTCGACGGCTGCCACGGCGGGATCGGATACATGCCGCTGTCATAGCCCTTGATGTTGTGGCGCTGGTCCCAGTTGGCATTGCCGACGCGGACCGAGAGCGCCGGCAGCTGCGCCTTCTGCGCCAGCGCCATCACCGCCTCGACGTAGCGCGGATCGTTGTCGATCGACGCGGCGAACAGCTCGCGCTCGGCCGCCGTCGTGGCGCCGAGCTGCAGCAGGGCCAGCGCCCGCCGCGCCGCGCGGTCGTTGCGCAGCAGGTCGGTGCGGCGCCGGTCGAGCGGCGGCAGCTCGAAATCGGGCTGGATCTGCATGCCCAGCGCCTTCTGGGCGACGAGCCCGTAGAAGGTGCTGCCATGCAGCGCCGCGCGCTTGAGATAGGGCGCGTATTTCTGCGGATTGCCGGCCAGCAGGTTGGCGCGGGCGGCCCAGAACGATCCGGCGGACAGGGTCCAGGACGAGGCCCGGTCGGGCGAGGCATCGGCCACCAGCTCGAAGCCCCGGGCGGCCTCGGCCATGTTGCCGCGTGTGAAAGCCGTCATCGCGGCGGTCCAGTTGGCGTCGGGCCGCATGCTGGCCTCGACGGGGATCTGCATGCCGCGCTGCGGGTCGGCTTCGAGCTGGCGGGTGCGCAGGCGGCCGCGCCACAGCTCGACTTCCTGGGGTCCGAGAATTTCGGTCGACGACTTGCGGTCGAGCAGGACGAAGGCGGCGTTGAAACCGCCATCGTCGGCCATGGTCTGCAGGCGCGCGCGCAGCTCGGCCGCGCGGCCGCCATCGGCGCCGTTCACGGTGCGGGCGGCCGCGAAGTTGGGCGAGCCCTGCGTGAAGCCGACGAAGGTGGCCGGTGTCAGTTCCGCGCCGCCCGCCGGACGGCGCGCCAGCGCCAGCCGGTAGATCGCGGGCGCGTCGGGATTGTCGTTGTAGTCCTGCAGCCAGGCCGCAAGCTGCTCGTAGCGGGCAGGATAGTTGGGGCTCAGCAGGCGCTGGGCGCCGACATATCCCATCAGCGTCTTGTCCGAGAGCTGGCGGATCTCGTCGTCCGCCTGCGGCCAGGCACCGGCCTGCTGCGCCTGGAAGATGCGGCGGTAGCGGTCGCGCGTCTCGTTATCCAGGACGGTCGGCAGGTCGGCCACGACCGCCCGCTCATCGAGTTCGAGGACGGGCGGCGGCGGCACATAGACCGCGGCGCGCGGCGCCGGGCGTCCCGCCGGCCGCGCGGCCGGCCTGGCAGCGGCGGCGTTGGCCGTCGCAGGCTTGCTCGCCTGGGTCTGGGCAGGCTTCTTGGCGGTCTGGGCCGAGGCGGAGGCCGCCATCAGGGCGGCTGCCCCGATCAGAAGGGCGGAAACGGTCGTTCGCATAGCGCACCGTAGTTTGACTCCAGCCGGGGCGACAAGGGCCGGTATCGCTATACTGTCCCTAACGGAGGACCGGAATGAACCTGCATCAAGAGCGTGCCACCGCGGTGCGGCGCCTGATCGACGAGGCCCGCACCATCGAGAAGTCGGGCGTCACCTACGCCAGCCTCGAGAAGATCGGCGGGCTTCTGTCGCGGCTGGCCAGCCGCGCCGAGCTCTTCCCGCAGGAGGAATTCCCGCTGGGCGCCGAGGGCGGAATCTACCGTCTGAGCGAGGATCCGGACCATCGTTTCGCCCTCTATGCCTCGGCCGGCGGCCCCGGCAAGAAGGTGCCGCCGCACAATCACACGACCTGGGCCATCATCGCCGGCGTCCACGGCGCCGAGCGCAACGTGGTCTACGAGCGGCTCGACAATGGCGCGCAGGAAGGCATCGTGCAGCTGCGTGAGGCGCCGTCGAAGGAGAAGACGCTGAAGCGCGGCGACGTGATCGCCTTCCTGCCCGATGACTTCCACCACATCGAGACGCCGATCGGCTCGGGCAACGCGCTGCACCTTCATTTCTATGGGTTGAGCCTCGAGCATCTGCCCGGCCGGGTGACCGTCGACATGAAGACCGGCACGGCCAAACGCTTCATGGCCAGGCCGAAGATCCTGACGCCGCTGCTCACGGTGCAGCAGGTCAAGGAGATGCTGAAGACGAGCGAGGTGTTCGCGTTCTTCGACGTGCGCGAGGAAGGCGAGTTCTCGACCCAGGGGCATCCGCTGTTCGCGACCCCCCTGCCCCTCTCCCGCCTCGAGCCACGGGCGCTCGCCCTGCTGCCCGATCCCGACACCCGCATCGTGCTGATGGACGACGGCGAGGAGGGCCAGGCCGGTCGCGCCAACCGCGCCGCCGCCCAGCTTTCCAGGCTCGGCTACACCAACCTCGCGGTCATGGCGGGCGGCCTGAAAGCCTGGCGCGACGCGGGTTTCGAGGTCTTCACCGGCGTCAACGTCCCCAGCAAGGCGTTCGGCGAGATCGTCGAGCACGGCAACGACACGCCGCGCATAGATGCCGCCGACGTACAGAAGCTGATCGACGACAAGGCCGACATGGTGATCCTCGATTCGCGGCCGCTGCCGGAATTCACCAACATGTCGATCCCCGGCGGCGTCGACTGCCCCGGCGCCGAGCTGGTCTATCGCGTGAAGGACTTCGTGACGCGACCTGAGACGCTGGTGGTCGTCAATTGCGCCGGCCGCACGCGCTCGATCATCGGCGCGCAGTCGCTGATCAACGCCGGCCTGCCCAACAAGGTGATGGCGCTGAAGAACGGCACGATGGGCTGGCACCTGGCCGGCCTCAAGGTGGCGCGCGGCGAGACGAAGAGCTTCGGCCCGCAGGGTCCGGAGGCCGCCAGGTTCGCCCAGGCCGCCGCGGCGAACATCGCGGGCAGGATGGGAATCCGCCGGATCGACAAGGCCGGCCTCGCTGCCCTGGAGAAGAAAGGCGGCCCGCTCTATCGCCTCGACGTTCGCGACCCCGCCGAATATGCGCAGGGCCATCTCCCGGGCTTCCGCCATGCCGCCGGCGGCCAGCTGGTGCAGGCGACCGACCAGTATGTCGGCGCCCGCAACGCCACCATCGTACTGCACGACAATGACGGCGTGCGCGCCACCATGACGGCTCACTGGCTGCTGCAGATGGGCTGGAACGAGACCTACGTGCTCGACCACAAGCCGGCTGCCTCCGAACTCACGACCGTTGCCGAGCCGCGCTACCCGGCGGGTTTCACCGTCCCGAAGGTCGCAACCGTGACGGCCGCCGAGCTGCAGAAGTCACTGGCAACCGCGCTGGTGGTCGATCTCGACACCAGCCTCAAGTATCGCGACGGCCACGTGCCGGGCGCCTGGTTCGCGGTGCGCGCAAATCTCGCACGAACGCTGCCGGAAATGCTGGCCAAGCAGGCCGGCGCCACCCGGGTCGTGCTCGTGGCCCCGGATGCCGAGATCGGCGCCCTGGCCGCGGCCGAAAGTGCCGATCTGGCCGGCGGTCTGCCCGTTTCTATTTTGACAGGCGGAATGAAGGCATGGCGTGAGGCCGGGTTCGAGGTCGAGACCGGCCACGTCCGGATGGCGGACCCACCGACCGACGTCTGGTACCGCCCCTACGACTTCAAGGAGGATGTCGAAGCGGCCATGCGCCAGTACCTGGACTGGGAGGTCGACCTCGTCCCGCAGGTCGAGCGCGACGGCGACGCCCGGTTCTCCGTCCTGAAGCGGTAGAACGGCGGAACGGCTTGCATTTAAGGGCCTTGTCACATCGTCGCGTACGCTTGACACCCCGCGGGCCTGCCCATAGGTTCCGGCGCGTTTTTCATTGTGACCGCACCGTGTTGGTGAGGTGGCGGTGGGAAGCCCGGAGCGGAGCATCCGGTTATGGCTGAGGACGATCGGAAATCGACCCCTGACGAGCTTGATCGGCGCCTTAAAGGTGTCCGGCAGGCCTACCAGAAGGGAACGGGCCAGTCGTCGAGACCCGCAGCGCGCGGCGCCGGTGGCGAAAAGCTGGGCGTCGGCATGCGGATCGCAGTCGAACTGGTGGCGGGCGTCGTTGCGGGGGCCTTTCTCGGCCTGATGGCTGATCAGTGGTTGGGTACCAAGCCCTGGCTGCTGATCGTGGGGTTCGTGCTGGGGTGCGGTGCGGCGTTCATGAACGTCTACCGGGTTGCGCAGGCTGAAGAGCGGCGCAGCAAGGCAGCCCAGGATGAGAAGAAGAGCTGAATTGGGGATAGAGTAACGTGGCCAGCCCGCTCGAGCAGTTTGCTATCCAGGACCTGACAGCCCCGCTGTTCAACATCGGTGGCCATCACATCGCCGTCACCAACTCCGCCATCTTCATGATGAGCGCGGTGGTCCTCTCGTCGGGCCTGCTGCTCGCGGGCGCCGGCAAGGGAGCGATGATCCCGGGCCGCATCCAGGCGATGGGCGAACTCTTCTACGAGTTCATCGCCAACATGATCCGGGACAATGTCGGCAGCGGCGGCAAGAAATTCTTCCCGTTCATCTTCACGCTCTTCATCTTCACGCTGTTCGGCAACATCCTCGGGATGCTGCCCTACGGCTACACCTTCACGTCCCAGATCGCCGTCACCTTCTTCATGGCGATGGTGGTGTTCCTCGGCGTGACGCTGATCGGCCTGTTCAAGCACGGCCTGCACTTCTTCTCCCTGTTCTTCCCGCACGGCGCGCCGCTGTTCACCGCGCCCATCCTGATTCCGATCGAGCTGGTGTCCTATCTCAGCCGCCCGATCAGCCTGTCGGTCCGACTGTTCGCCAACATGACCGTCGGTCACGTGCTGCTGAAGGTGCTGGCCGGCTTCGTCGTGGCGCTCGGCTTCTTCGGCTTCGTGCCCCTCGTGGTGCTGGTGGCGATCACCGCGCTCGAGCTGCTGGTCGCGCTGCTGCAGGCCTACATCTTCACGATCCTCTGCTGCATCTACCTGAACGACGCGCTGCATCTGCACTAGTCGCCGCGCCCGTAATCATCCAACCGGCCCATCAATCCACCACGTCAAAGCCAAGAGAAACAGGAGATAGAAATGGACGCTTCAGCCGCCAAGTTCATCGGTGCAGGCCTCGCCGCCATCGGCATGATCGGCGCCGGCATCGGCGTGGGCAACGTCTGGGCGAGCTACATCACGGCCCTGTCGCGCAATCCGGCCTCGAAGGCCGAAATCGGCGCCAACATCTGGATCGGCTTCGCCGTCACCGAGGCCATCGCGCTGTTCGCGCTGATCGTCGCGCTGATCGCCCTCTTCGCCTGAGTTCGATCGTGCCCGTTCA
>JBILYJ010000357.1:0-5676 GCA_044377795.1 Reyranella sp.
GGCCGGCACGGTCTCGATCTTGCCGCGGCTGCCGCCCACCATGACGCGCGGGTTGGCGAAGGCGGGGATGAATTTCGAGATCGGGTCGTCGAGCTGAAAGCGGCCTTCCTCGTACAGCATCATGATCGCCGTCGAGGTGAGCGGCTTGGTCATGGAATAGATGCGGAAGATGGTGTCGGCGCGCATCGGCTTGCCGCGGGCCACGTCGGACTTGCCTGCCACCTCGGCGAAGGCCAGCTCGCCCTTGCGCATGACGCAGGTCACCATGCCGGCCAGCTTCCCGCTGTCGACCCATCCATTCATCCAGGTGCGCACGCGGTCGAGCCGCGCTGCGGAAAGCCCGACCTGTTCGGGGGTAACGAGCGGCAGCGTGTCCATGGCGATCCTCCCTTGAGCCCCGCTAGACTAACCCAGGACGACAGGGTTCAGACACGCAAAAGACGGGAGGGAGCAATGGCGAGATTGTGCGAGGGACGGGTGGCGATCGTGACGGGCGGCGCCCGCGGCGTCGGCCGGGAGCATTGCCTGATGCTGGCGGAGCATGGCGCCAAGGTGGTCGTGAACGACCTGGGCGGCGACCGGGCCGGCAAGGGCAATGATGTCGGTCCGGCCCAGCAGGTCGTGAACGAGATCAAGGCGATGGGCGGCGAGGCGGTGGCCAACGGCGACGACGTCTCCGACTGGAACGGCGCCAAGCACATGATCGACCAGGCGGTCGAGGCGTTCGGCAAGCTCGACGCCATCGTGCTCAACGCCGGCATCCTGCGCGACCGCATGCTCGTCAACATGAGCGAGGATGAGTGGGACGCGGTCATCAAGGTGCATCTCAAGGGCACCTTCGCGCCGGCCCGTCACGCCGCGGCCTACTGGCGCGACCAGGCCAAGCTCAAGGGCGGCCCGGTCGATGCGCGCATCGTCACGACCACGTCGGTGTCGGGCATCTACGGCAATATCGGCCAGACCAACTACGGGGCGGCCAAGGCCGGCATCGCCTCCTTCACGATCATCGCCGCGCGCGAACTCGCCCGCTATGGCGTCACGGTGAACTCGATCTCGCCCTCGGCCTTCACGCGCATGACGGAGGATCTGCGCGAGTACACGGAAGAGGACAAGAAGCGCCGCGATCCCAAGTGGATCGCCCCGGTCGCGACCTGGCTGGTGAGCGAGGACAGCCGCGAGGTGACGGGCCGCGTGTTCCAGGCCGGAAACGGCATTTTCGCCGTCGCCGAGGGCTGGCATAAGGGCCCGACGGTCGACCAGATCATGGATCCGGTGCAGGCCGGAAAGGTGCTGGGCGAGATCGCCCGGAAGGCGCGCAAGAACGCCGGGATGAACGGTCTCGACCTGGACTGAAAACGACAAGCGAAAAACAGGCAGGGAAGAAGAAGGAAAGCACATGATGAAGATCAATCGCCGCACGGCGCTGGCGGCGACAGCCGCGGCTGCGCTGGTTCCGGGCGCCGCGCGCGCCCAGGCATGGCCCGCCAAGCAGATCCGCTGGGTGGTGCCCTATACGGCCGGCGGCCTCACCGACGTGACGACACGGCTCACGCTCGAGAAGATGAACGTCGGCCAGACCTTCGTGGTCGACAACAAGCCCGGCGCCAATTCCCTGATCGGGGCGGAGATCGTCGCGAATGCGGCCCCGGACGGCTACACCTTCCTGACGGTGATCGCCGCTCACGCCGCCAACAAGACGCTCTATGCCGGCAAGCTCAAGTTCGATCCGGTGAAGGGTTTTGCGCCGGTGTCGCTGGTCGGCGTCGCGCCGCTCATCATCACGGTGACCAACGACCTGCCGGTGAAGAATGTCGGCGAGCTGATCGCCTACGCCAAGAAGAACCCGGGCAAGATCTCGTTCGGTTCGTCGGGTGTCGGCGCCGCGGCCCACCTCACCAGCGAGATGATGAAGCAGGTCGCGGGCATCGACATGGTGCACGTGCCCTACAAGGGTACCGCGCCAGCGCTGGCCGACCTCGCCTCCGGCAACATCCAGATGCTGATCGACGCGCCGATCGGCGTCATGACCCAGGTGCGCGCCGGCAAGATCCGTGCGCTTGCCATGCTGTCGAAGAACCGCGTGCCGGGTGTCGAGGAAGTGCCGACCATCGTGGAGTCGGGTGGTCCGCCGATCGAATCGTCGACCTGGGTGATGTTCCTCGCTCCGGCCGGCACGCCCAAGGAAATCGTCGACAAGATGTCGGCCGAGGTCTCGAAGGCGCTGAAGGACGAGGCGCTGCGCAAGCGGCTGGCTGAGCAGGCGGTGATCCCCGTCGGTGCGACGCCGGAGGAGACGGGCAAGTTCCTGCAAAGCGAGATCGACAAGTGGGAGAAGGTGATCACCACCGCCGGCGTCAAGGCCGACGCCTGATCCAACGATCCAAGGTCGAAGCAGCGGCGCCGGCAAAACCGGCGCCGCTGTCGTTTGGCTCGCCGTCGGCAATCAGTCGGCGGCGAAGCAGTAGAGCAGGCCGGCGCCGCCCGTCGACACCAGGGCCGGCAGATCGCAACCGCGCGACGGATGCGACGTGTTCCACGACTTCGAGGGCGCGTCGTCGCGCAACCCCATGCGGTCGGCATGGCCGACCATGGCGCTGCCTTCGCCGCTCTTCGTCCAGTTGCCGCAGGTCATGTCCTTGTCCGGTGGGAAGGCGGTGCCGTCTGCCTGGGTGCCGGTCAGGATGTCATGCTGGTTGACCGTGTAGAGGCGGCTCGGGATCAGGCGGCCGGTTTCCGCGACATTGGTTTCCGGAGCGATCTTGTTGTTGGCCGAGTGCAGGTCCTCGACGCTGGCCGCGATCTGCACGCCCCTGGCGTTCACCCACGGACCCTTGCCGATGCGGTCCCGGGCGTTGACGGCGGTCGCGCTGCCAACGGCCTGCGTGCTGAGATAGGCCCGCCATGTCTTGCCACCGGCACCGGCCTTGGCGGCGAGCGTCTGGCAATGCCGGTCTGCGCCCTCGAGGCCGCCAAAGTTGGCGCCCTGCGGGCCGCCCACGCTGGTGATGAAGAACGTCATGTCGGGAAACTGGGGTGGCGGCTGCTGGGCCTGCGACGACGTGGCCGAGATGGCCACTGCAAGCAGTGCCGCAGCCACCGCCATATGCCTTGATTGGGTCGTCATGTCATTTTCCCCCTGTATTTTCAGCCGTTCGACGGTCTCATCGTCGCCTTCATGGCTTATCAGGCCCAGCAAATTTCCCGTGGGCTGAAGTTGTATGGGTGTGAAACCGACAGTGCCTGTGCAGCCTCGGCGCTTTACTCGCTTCGTTCCGTGTCGTTTCCTCTCGCCATGGTTTCGACCTTGAGCCTGGCGAACGGCCTTACGCTTCTGTTCGCTGCCCTTTGCCTCTGGACGATGGCCCTGCAGTCGCGCGGCGGTGTCACGACCCTGGGCCGCGTGGCTTTGCCGGGCGGCTTCGCCGTGATGGCGACGCTGATGCTGCTCGCCGGTGTGTTCGAAGCGAGTATTCTGTTCGACATCCTCTGGGTCGTGGCCTTTGCCGTGGGGGCGATGATCGGCCGCATTCGCGGCTGGATGCTCAGCATGCAGTCGAACCGCGAAGCCGGGCTCGTCTCGCTGCCCGCAACGGTCGACGGCCTGGCCGCGGCGCTCATTCTCGCCGCGCTGTCCGGAATCGACTTCACCTCTGCGATGCTCGGCGAGGCCCTGATCGAGCCGGGCTACATCGCCGCTGCCAGCGCTCTGTGCGCCGGCTTCCTCGGCTACCGGATGCTTGTCATCGCGTTGCGCGTCGTTCGACCGACGCCACCCGGCAACGTGTCGCGCGCCGCCTGACGGCGCGCCGGCGTCACAGCGCCTTCAACGTTTCCAGCACCCGGGGCTGCGGCCAGGTCCAGCCGCTCGCGCTCTCGTAGGCGCGCATCGCCCGCAGCACGGTCGCGTCGGCGCCCGGCGCCCCGATGATCTGCAGGCCGACCGGCAGCCCGGCCCTGGTCAGGCCGGCCGGCATCGAGGCGGCGGGCTGGCCGGTGAGGTTGCAGGGCAGCGTGTAGGGCGCCCCCTTGGTCCAGCGCGGGAACGCCTCGGAATTGTAGAGCGTCTGCACCGGCGGTCCGGCCGTCGGCGCGACCGGCGCGAGCAGCAGATCGAAGTTGCGATGCCAGAGCGCGAGGTCGCGCGCCAGCTTGCTCCTCGCCTCGAAGGCTTTGGCATAGTCGGCAAGCGTGATCGCCAGACCCTTTTCCATGAGCGCGCGCAGCCCCGGGTCCAGCTTGGCGTGAAGCTGGCTCGGGATCTGCCGGAAGCGCGTGGCGAAGCTGCCGATCCACAGCGGCTCGAAATGCTGCTGCAGCGGCTCGAACATCGGACCGACTTCCTGGACATGCGCGCCGAGATCCTCGAAGCGCCGCGCCGCGGCGGCGACGAGTTCGCGCACCTCCGGATCGGCTTTCACATGGCCGAGGTCGAGGCTGAGGCCGATCTTCCAGCCGCGCACGCCGGCGTCGAGGCCTACCGTGTAGTCGCGCGCCTCGGCAGGCAGGGAACGCCAGTCGCGCGGGTCGGGCCCTGCCGTGAGGTTCAGCGTCATCGCCGTGTCGAGCACCGTGCGTGCCAGCACGCCCTGGCTGATGACGTCGGCGAAGGGGGAATCGGCGGGATACTGCGGAATGCGCCCGTAGGAGGGCTTCAGTCCGACCAGGCCGGTGTGCGCCGCGGGGATGCGGATCGAGCCGCCGCCGTCATTTCCATGATTGAACGGGTTGATGCCCGCCGCGGTGAGCGCCGAGGCGCCACCGGAGGAACCGCCGGGCGAGTGGGCGAGGTTCCAGGGGTTGCGGGTGGTGCCCTGCAACGGCGAGTCCGTGAGGGCCTTCCAGCCGAACTCCGGGGTCGTGCTCTTGCCAAGAAGAATCATGCCGGCAGCAAGAAACCTGTCGGTGACGGCAGCGTTGTCGCCGGCCGGAGTCTCGTCGGTCGAGTGCGATCCGTAACGCGTCGGCCAGCCCTTTACGTTCGTTGTATCCTTGATCGTCGTCGGAATGCCGTCGAAGGGCGACAGCGGTTGGCCCTTCTGCCAGCGGGATTCTGCAGCTCTTGCGGCAGCATGCGCGCCATCGGCATCGATCAGGACGAGGGCATTGAGATGAGGTTGCAGCGTGGATGCGCGCTTCAACATGGCATCGACGATATCGACTGGAGAAACCTCACCTCGTGCCAGAAGTTTTGAGAGTTCCGATGCGGAAAGCCAGTCGAATGCAGAGTCAGACATGCGCAATTGGTCGGTTCTCGACGGAGGTTGGATGTTTCAGAGTGCGTGGGAGACAACAGTGTCGACTCTGATTTCTCCTAAGTCGAGAGCCTATTGGAGAGAACCGCGATGGAAACCGTTACCGCACTTGTCGCCGCCGGCGCCGCTTTCGGACTGAGCTGCTTCATCGGTCGCTCGCTGACCGCGTCCTTTACGCTGGTCGCTCTCGGTGGCCTGCTCTCGGGAGCCGCCTTCGCCGTTCTGTTCTTCGTGTCGACCGTGACGGTCGGCCATTTCATGCCCCAGTTGTTCGAGCCCTGGCTGCTCGGCGTCCATTTCATCGCATTGATCGCCGTGGTGCCGCTCGGTGGTGCCGTCATCGCGGCGCTGACGCACCGGCATGTCGAGCGTGTCGACGCGGCGCGCCTGCCGTTCTAGACGCGAAACAAGCGTCTTTCCCGCA
>JBILYJ010000358.1:0-5669 GCA_044377795.1 Reyranella sp.
CTGGCCGAGGGAGCCGACGTGGTGATCACCGGCCGTTGTGTCGATTCCGCCGTGACCCTGGGCGCGCTGATCCATGCCTTTTCCTGGGCGCCGGAAGAGTTCGATCGCCTCGCCGCCGGCACGCTGTGCGGCCACATCATCGAATGCGGCGCGCAGTGCAACGGCGGCAACTTCACCGATTGGCGGCTGGTGCCGGACTACGACAATATGGGTTTCCCGATCGCCGAAGTGTCGGACGACGGCAGCTTCGTTCTCTCCAAGCCCGACGATACCGGCGGCCTGATCACGACCGCGACGGTCGCCGAGCAGATGCTCTACGAGATCGGCGATCCGCGCGCCTACATGGTACCCGACGTGGTGTGCGACTTCACACAGGCGACCTACGAGCAGGTGGCCAAGGACCGCGTGCGGGTGAGCGGCGCCAGGGGGCGACCGCCCACCGACACCTACAAGGTCTCGACGACCTGGCCCGACGGCTACAAGTTCACTTCGATCTTCATGCTGGGCGGCCGCGAGGCGGTGGCGAAGGGCCGCCACAGCGCGGAGTCGATCATAAAGAAGACGCGCCGGATGTTCGCCGAGAAGGGCATGGCCGACTATCGCGACGTCAGCATCGAGGTGATCGGCAGCGAGGCGACCTACGGGCCGCACGGCCGCGTGCCCGACGCGCGCGAGGTCGTCGTGAAGATCGCCGCCCGGCATGACCAGAAGGACGCGCTGGCGCTGCTTGGCCGCGAGATCTCGCCCATGTCGACCGGCGGCGTGGTCGGCATGACCGGCAGCTTCGGCGCCGGGCGGGTCTCGCCGTCGCCCGTCATCCGCATGTTCTCCTGCCTGGTGCCGAAGTCGATGGTGCCGGTTACGGTCGACGTCGACGGCCACAGGATCGCGATGCAGGAAGGCGCCCGCAGCGGCGGCTTCACCTCGGCGCAGCTTCCGGTCGAGCCGCCCGCGCCGGCGCCTTTGCCGGCGGACGATGCCGCCACCGTGCCGCTGATTGCGCTTGCCTACGGCCGCTCCGGCGACAAGGGCGACAACGCCAACATCGGCATCTTCGCGCGCCAGTCAGAGTACGAACCGATCCTTGATGCCGAGGTGACGGAAGAGGCAGTCGCGAGGTACTTCGCCCACCGCATCGAGGGACCGGTCACACGCTGGCGACTGCCGGGCATCAAGGGATTCAACTTCCTGCTGCGCAAGGCGCTGGGTGGCGGCGGCATGGCCTCGCTCAAGGCCGATCCGCTGGCCAAGGCCTTCGCCCAGATGCTTCTGGACATGCCGGTCCGCGTGCCCAAGTCGATGGCCGCCAAGCTCAAGTCCTGACGGCCGACGCCGGGGCGCGAAGCCCGATGACGACCCTCGCGCCCGCCACATAGGCTTTCTGGCGATCCCGGCAGGATCGCGCGAAGCACGATGCCCGCCACCGCCATGGCGAGGAGCGGGGCGCCAAACCTTCGATTATCCCCGTCACAGGCTCTGAATTCGCGCCGCTCGCGAAAATTACTATCGGTTGACATAGTTTATCGACTGATAGTAATTGGCTCGGGTCAGCACTGCTCAGGGTAGAGAGGATCAACATTCAAACCACTGGACGTGGACGCCAAGGCACCCAGGCGAGAGGCGAGGATACGCGCCGGCGCATCCTGGAAACGGCGCTCGATCTCTTTGCGGCCCATGGATACGAGGGCGCCAGCACCCGGCAGATCGCCGAGGGCGCGGGCGTGAACCTCCCGGCCATCCAGTACTATTTCGGCAACAAGGAAGGCCTTTACCGGGCGGTCATCGAGGACATCGTCGCCGACACGGAGCGGCACATGTCCGGGGTCTTGCCTCGCGTGCGTGCGGCGCTCGACGATCCGGCCGCCACGCTGGCCGAGTTGTCCGAACTTCTGTGCGAGACGCTCGAATCCTTCGTCACCGTGGTGACGAGCGGTCCGCAGGTCGACAGCCGGCGCCTCATCTTCGCGCGGGCCGAGGTGGAAGAGACGCCCGGGCTCGACCGGATGCACGAGAACGGCATGCGGCAGATTTTCAATCCCTGCCTCGCCTTGTTCGCCCGCATCCACGGCAAATCCGAAGCCGATCCGGAGATGACGATGCGCACGATGGCGCTGATCGGGCAGGTCGTCATCTTCTGCAACAACCACAGGCGACCCATCCTCAAAGCGGTCGGTCTCGAGGGAGAGAACGTTCTGTTGATGAAGCAGATCGTGCGCGAGCAGACGCTTGCCATCTGTCGCGCCGTCGTGCCCGAAAAATAGTTTCAAGAGCACCAGCATGCACAGGAGGTCGCCCTTTCTCGTGGCCTTCCAGCCGCCGCCGCTGCCGGGTGCGACCGGCCTGCCAATCCAGTTCGTGATCAACACGACGGGTGGGTTCGACGCGCTGAACGACGTGGCGCAGAAGTTCCTGTAGGTCCAGCAGTCCTCGCGGCAGAACATCGACCAGAGTCTCGACTATCACATCAAGCCCGGAGACAGCACGACGGTGCCGCTGTCGACCGTCGCGTCGATCGCCACCAGGGCGATCCCGCAGTCGCTCAACCACTTCCAGCAGCTCAACAGCGCCACCATCCAGGGCATCGACTTCCCGGCCGTGTCGCTCGCCGGCGCCCCGGCGACGGGCGACTGAGCTATAGCTTCTTCAGGGCCTCGCGGGCGATTTCATCGCCCCATTCCTGCACGAAGTGTCCGCCGTCGGTGATCTCCAAGGGAGGCGGACAATTGCGGATGACGGTGTGAAGTTCGCGCATGACCGGCGGGCCGAGGACGGGATCCTTCATGCCTATCGCCATCAGGCTCTTGCCGGTCCAGCGCTCGCGCCAGAAGGTCCGGGCCTCGCGGGACAGGGCGCCGCCGCCGGCGTCTGGCTTGTCGGGCACGAGATTGGGGAAGCGTCGGACGCCCGCCTTGTAGGACGAATCGGAATAGGGTGCGCCATAGGCGGCCGCTTCGGCATCGGAGAGATGCGGACACGCGCGCTTCATCAGGCCGGCAATATTCAGGTCGGGATTGCGGTTGGAGAAGTCGCGCCAGGCGAGGAACCCCTGGCCGAGCGGGTGATCGCCCGTGCCGAGGTCGGTGTTCATGACCAGCAGCGCCGTGTAACGCTCGGGCGCGGCCATCGGCAAGGTCAGGCCGATCAGGCCGCCCCAGTCCTGCACGACCAGCACGATGTTGCGGAGGTCGAGCGCCTCGATCACGCCAAGCATCGTGTTGCGATGGAACTCGAACGTATAGAGGGCCTCGTCTGTCGGCTTGTCCGACCGGCCGAAACCCAGGAAATCCGGCGCGACGGCCCGGTGCCCGGCCGCCGTAAAATGTGGAATCATGCGCCTGTACAGATAGCTCCAGGTGGGCTGGCCGTGCAGGCAGAGGAAGGTTTTCCCGGCATCCCGTGGGCCCTCGTCGACATAGTGCAGGCGCAGCGCATCGGGCCGCTCCAGGTAGTTCGGTTCAAAAGGCCAATCCGGAAGATTGGCAAACCGCTCATCTGGCGTGCGCAGGGCCTCGATCAATGGTGTATCCTCCCGACCATGGCGGCCCCCTCGAAACCTGTTCCGGAGAAGGACGAACGCGCCGAACGGCTCGCTGCTGCTCTGCGCGAAAACCTGAAGCGGCGCAAGGCGCAGGCGCGCGCCAAGGGGGATGTCCCGAAGCCGGTGGATAAAGGCCGGCGTTCCGGCCCGGATGTTGGCACGGCCCCGGTCAAGGCTGGCTGTTGAGCCGGCCCCCTCCCTCCTTTAGAAGCGCCCGATGAGCATTCTTTCCGACCGCTGGATTCGCCGCATGGCGCAGGAGAAGGGCATGATCGAGCCCTTCGTCGACGCCCAGAAGCGCGAAGGCGTCATTTCCTATGGCCTGTCGTCCTATGGTTATGACGCCCGTGTCGGCACCGACTTCAAGATCTTCACCAACGTCAATTCGTCGGTGGTCGATCCCAAGAACTTCGACCAGCAGAGCTTCGTCGACCGCAACACCGACGTCTGCGTGATCCCGCCGAATTCCTTCGCGCTGGCCCGGACGGTCGAATATTTCCGCATCCCGCGTGACGTGCTGGTGATCTGCGTCGGCAAGTCGACCTATGCACGCTGCGGCATAATCGTGAACGTGACGCCGCTCGAACCGGAGTGGGAGGGTCACGTGACCCTGGAATTCTCCAACACCACGCCGCTGCCCGCGAAGATCTACGCCAACGAGGGCGCGTGCCAGTTCCTCTTCCTCCAGGGCAACGAGCCCTGCGAGGTTTCCTACCGCGACAAGGCCGGCAAGTATCAGGGCCAGCGCGGCGTCACCCTGCCGAAAATCTGAGCGGAGGCGACCATGGACAGAATTCGTATCAGGGGCGGCCGCCAGCTCAAGGGCCGCATCCACATCTCCGGCGCCAAGAACGCGGCGCTGCCGCTGATGGTGGCGTCGATGCTGAGCGACCAGCCGCTCACCCTGCACAACGTGCCACGGCTGGCCGACATCGCCACCATGATGCAGCTGCTGCGCCAGCACGGGGTGGAGATCGAGGCAACCGCCGGCGAGAACGGCCACAGCCACGGCACGACCATGGTGCTGAAGGCCGCGAAGATCACCTCGACCACCGCGCCTTACGACATCGTCCGCAAGATGCGCGCCTCGATGCTGGTGCTGGGCGTGCTGCTGGCGCGTGAGGGCCAGGCCAGGGTCTCGCTGCCGGGCGGCTGCGCCATCGGCGCCCGTCCCGTGGATCTGCACATTGCCGGCCTGCGGGCGATGGGCGCCGAGATCGACATCGACGGCGGCTACATGGTCGCGCGGGCGCCCAAGGGCCTCAAGGGCGCGCGCTACACCTTCCCGAAAGTGTCGGTCGGCGCCACCGAGAACCTGATGATCGCGGCCGCTCTGGCCAAGGGCACGACCGTGCTCGACAATGCCGCCCGCGAGCCCGAGATCGCCAATCTCGCCGAATGCCTGTCGGCGATGGGCGTGCCGGTGGGCGGCATCGGCACCGAGACGCTCACCATCGAGGGCGTGACGTCGTTCAAGCCGATCGAGCATGCGGTCATTCCCGACCGGATCGAGACCGGCACCTACGCCATGGCCGTCGCCATGACGGCGGGCGACGTCGAGCTGATCGGCGGCCGGGTCGACCTGATCGACACGGTGGCCGCCAGCCTGCGCACCGCCGGTGTCACGCTGGAGGACACCGAGCACGGCATGCGGGTCCGCCGGACCAACGGCGCGCTGCACGGCGTCGACGTGATGACGGAGCCGTTCCCCGGCTTCCCGACGGATCTGCAGGCGCAGATGATGGCGCTTATGACGCGGGCCGAGGGCGCCTCGATGATCACCGAGACCATCTTCGAGAGCCGCTTCATGCACGTGCCGGAACTGGCGCGCATGGGCGCCAACGTCACCATCCATCACCAGTCGGCGCTGGTGCGCGGCGTGCCGAAGCTGCGCGGCGCCGAAGTGATGGCGACCGACCTGCGCGCTTCGGTGTCGCTCGCCATTGCGGCCCTGTCGGCCGAGGGCGATACGATGTTGCATCGCGTCTACCATCTCGACCGCGGCTTCGAGCGGCTGGAGGAGAAGCTCAGCGCCTGCGGTGCCGACATCGAGCGGCTGAAGGGCTAGGACGGATGACGGCCAAGCTGAAACTGTCCGCGCTCGATGCCGACGACCTGGCCATCGTTTCCG
>JBILYJ010000359.1:0-5665 GCA_044377795.1 Reyranella sp.
CGGCCATCGGTCTCGACCGTAAAGGCAATCGCCACAGGCATGCCGGCCTGGAGGGCCGCCCGCACGACGCCGATGGCCTCGCTGGTGTTGGTCATGGTGATGGCGGTCACCATGTCGGCGCCCGCGTCGGCAAAGGCGCTGACCTGCAACGCGTGATAGGCTTGGGCCACGTCCTCCGACATCACCTCGCCTGGCGCGTAGCCATCGCCACGCGGTCCGAGGCAGCCGCTCACCACCATCGGTGACGCCGGGGTCTCGTGGCCTTCCCGCAGGTCGTGCATCAGGTCGATCGCTTCGGCGTTGACCGCGGCGATGTCTGCCGCCGAATAGCCGAGCTTCGCCCCCCAGTCGGCGCTTGCCCGCCAGGTCGGGCTCTCGAGAACGAAGCCCATCGAGTTCGCCCTCGCGATGCCAATGTAGCGTTCGTAGTACTGGACCAGGGACCGCCGGCCCTTGCCATCGCGCATCAGAGGAAAGGCCGCGAAGAAGGGCAGGTCCAGCCCTTCCTGGAAGATCAGGCAGGTCTCGATTCCGCCGTCGGTCAGGAACAGGCCACCGTCGCCCTGGGGTAGCCGATGACGGTATTTGCCTGTGGCCTTCATCGCTTCCCTACGAACTCCACTTGCTCATGACCATCATATATAAAATCATTATATTTCAATCTATTAAACGATAGAATTGACACATCAAAGGAAATGGCGAAAGATCGTGTCATAAGGCCCTGCTTGGCCAAGACAATTGATTTTGACGGCTGCTATCGCAGTTTCCCTCTTTATTTCGAGGTCTGAAATGAAAATCGCTGTTGCTCTTCTCGTCCTGCCTCTCACCCTCTCGGTTGCCGCCTGCGGCGATACTTGGGGCGAACGTGCCGTGACCGGTGGCGGTATCGGTGCGGGCACGGGTCTCGCGGTCGGCGCGATTGCCGGTTGGCCACTGGTCGCTCCGGTGCTGGTCGGCACGGCGGTCGGCGCCGGTATCGGCGCGGCGACCACACCGAAGAAGTAGCACTATCCCAGCAGAATCCTGAGCTTGCGCTCGAAGACGCGCAGAACGTCTTCGAGCGTATCGCCGTGCGCCAGTTTGCGCGGCCCGTTGTAGACCACGTAACTGCCGCCATTGCCGGCCCCCGGCACCTTGGCAATGGCGAACAGCGGCTGCTCGGCGGTATGGCGGAAGATCGAGAAGATCGCCATGCCCGGCCGGAAATCGATGGCATAGTCGCGCCATTCGCCGGTTGCCACACGCATGCTGTACAGGCCCAGAAGCCGCGACAGTTCCCGCTTGTCGAACGAGACAATCCGGCGCCGGGCTCGTTGATCGGCCAATCGGTAGAGGTTGGTCATGCCACCGTGACTTGGAACATGTCAGTGATGTGAATTCTTGCAGAACCGCGGGTGGGGGTAAAGCGCCCCGCGTCCCCATCCGGTTGTTTGCCAAAGCTCGGGTAGGGGGCTATGAACCGCGGCTGAAGCTGTTGATATTCCGCGATATTCCGGGAGCACTACGTGTCCGACTCCGCCGCGTTCCATGAGATCGACGACGCCGTCCGCAAGGACGAGATGAAGGAATGGTGGAGTCGTTACGGCACCTGGGTGGTGGCCGGAGCGGTCGTAATCGTCGTGGCCGTCACGGGATTCGTGGGCTGGCGCCAGTACGATCGGGCGCAGCGGGCTGCGGCGAGCGCCGCCTATTCGGCCGCGCTGGCGCAGATCGCGACGGATCAGGCCGCGGCGCGCACCGAACTGGAGAAGCAGGCGGCCGACGCCCTCCAGCCCTACCGTTCTCTGGCCGCGCTCACCGCCGCGCAGCTCCGCGCCACGCTCGAGGAGCAGGTAACTGCGCTTTCCTCGGTGGCCCCCAGCCTGTCGGCGAGCGAACTGAGCGACCTCGCCCTGGTGATCGCCGCCTTCAAGAGCATCGACACGCCCAAGGCCGAGGAAATGGTCGCGAGGCTCGAGCCGCTTGCCGCGCCCGGTCGCCCGTTCCGTCTGAGCGTCCGCGAGCTCCAGGCGATGCTGGCCGTGCGCAAGGGCGATACCAAGCGCGCGAAGGAGTTGTGGAACGAGATCGCCAAGGACCCGGCCGTGCCGCAGGGTGCTTCCCAGCGGGTCTCGGCAATGCTCAATCTCCACGGCGGCGCGGAGGCCAAGTAGTCCGATGTCGAGCGTGTTTCGCGTGGTCGATCCCCGTTTCCTTCTCGCCGCCGCCGTGCTGGTGGTGTCCCTTTCCGGCTGCGATATCTTCGACAAGAAGAAGACGCCGCTGACCGGTGAGCGCGTTTCCGTGCTGGGCGATCGCAAGGACCTCGAGCCCGACAGCGATGTCGCGAACATGCAGGTCGTGCTGCCCCCGCCAACGGTGAACGAGTCCTGGCCTCAGTCCGGCGGCTTCGCGCACAATGCCATGCACAACCTGGCGATCGGGGCCTCGCCGCAGATCATCTGGACGGCCGACGTCGGCTCGGGCAGCAGCTCGACCCGCATCCTGACGACGCCGCCGGTGGTCGCCGAGGGCAAGGTGTTCGCCAAGGACGCGCAGGGCACCGTCTCGGCCTTCAACGCCGACACCGGCGCGCTGCTGTGGCGGGTCACCCTGGCGCCGGAGAAGGCGCGCGATTCCGACGAATTCGGCGGCGGCCTGGCCTATTACGGCGGGAAGTTGTTCGTGACGACGGGCTTCGCCATGGTCTATTCGCTCGACCCGAACACCGGCAAGGAGGAATGGAACTCGGGCGTCAGTGCGCCGATTAGGGGAGCGCCGCTGGTGTTCAATGACCGGGTCTACGTCATCGCCATCGACAACAAGCTACATGCGCTCGCCGCTTCGGACGGCTCCGACCTGTGGCAGTTCCCCGGTCTGCAGGAATCGTCGGGATACGTTGGCGGCAACAGCCCGGCTGGCTCGGGCGACACCGTTGTCGCGCCGTTCACGTCGGGAGAGGTCGTGGCGCTGCGCGCCGACAACGGCCGTCCGATCTGGAACGAATCGCTTATCGGCGCGCGCGCCGATCTCCGCGCCTTCGGCAACCTGGCCGACATTCGCGGCCGTCCGGTGATCGATCGCGGCCTCGTGATCGCGATGGGTTCGGCCGGACAGATTGCCGGCATCGACCTCCGTTCCGGCCAGCGGCAGTGGGATCGCAACATCGGCGGCAGCCAGACGCCATGGACGGCGGGCCGCTTCCTTTTCGTGCTCACCGGCAATGCCGACGTGGTGGCCATGGTCCGCGACACCGGCAAGGTCCGATGGGTCACGCCGCTCACCCGGTACGAGGACGCCAAGAAGCGCGTGCCGGTCCTGTGGGGTGGGCCGGTGCTGGCGGGTGACCGCCTCCTGTTGACCAGTTCGCTGGGTGATCTGGTGGTGGTCTCGCCCTACACGGGGGAGATCATGGGCAAGATAGACGTGCGCGACCGCGTGCGCCTCGGTCCGGTCATTGCCAACCAGACCATCTACGTCCTGACAGACTCCGGGCGACTCATTGCCCTCCGCTGAAGAACGGCCAACCACCCAGGGGCTGCGCCGCGTCGCCATCGTCGGTCGTCCCAACGTCGGCAAGTCCACGCTGTTCAACCGGCTGGCCGGACGGCGGCGCGCCATCGTCGACGACACGCCCGGCGTCACGCGAGACGTGCGCGAGCAGCCGGCACAGCTCGGCGACCTCGCCTTCATGCTGCTCGACACGGCGGGCTGGGAGACTGCGGGAGGCGAGGCCCTCGAGGCCCGCATGCGCCGGTTCACGGAGCGCGCGATCGAAGGCTCCGACGTCGTCCTTTTCCTGATCGACGCGCGCTCCGGAATCCTGCCCCTCGACCAGAGCTTCGCGAACTGGCTGCGCAAGCGCTCGGCCAAGGTGATCCTGGTTGCCAACAAGTGCGAGGGCCGCGCCGGCGCGCAGGGCCTTGCGGAGGCGCATGGGCTCGGTCTCGGTGAACCGATTCCGGTCTCGGCCGAACATGGCGAGGGATTGAGCGACCTGCACGAGGCGCTTGGCCGGCATATCGAACCGATGCCGGAGGAGGACGAGGCGGGCGAGGCCGAGGCAATCGATCCCGATCTCGATGACGTGCCCGAAGGCCGGCCGCTGCTGCTGGCCATCGTCGGGCGGCCGAACGTGGGCAAGTCGACGCTGCTCAACCGGCTGGTCGGCGAGGAGCGTGTCCTGACCGGGCCCGAGGCCGGCATCACGCGCGATTCGATTCGTGTCGAATGGGAATGGCGTGGCCGCCCTGTTCGCCTGGTCGACACGGCCGGCATGCGCCGCCGCAGCCGCATCGATGCCAAGCTGGAAGCGGCCTCCGTGGCCGACTCGCTCGACACGATCCGGCTGGCCGATGTCGTGGTGGTCGTGCTGGATGCGGCCGACATGGCCGAGAAGCAGGACCTCAACATCGCCGGCTGGGTGATCGAGGAGGGCCGCGCGCTGGTGATCGCGGTCAACAAGACCGACCTGCTGGCCGACGACCAGTCGGAATCATCGAAACAGTGGCGCAAGCTGCGCGACCGGCTGGAGATGTCTTTTTCGCAGGTGAAGGACGTTGCGATCGTCGGCTTCTCGGCGCTGACCGGACGCGGCGTCGACCGACTGCTGCCCAAGGTCTTCGAGACCTACGAGATCTGGAACAAGCGGGTCACGACCCCGAAGCTGAACCGTTGGCTGCGCGAGATGGAGGTGCTGCATCCGCCGCCGCTCGCTCCCAACGGCCGCCGCATCCGTCTGCGCTTCATGACCCAGATCAAGCGCCGCCCGCCGACCTTCATCCTGTCGGTCAGCCAGCCGCAGGAACTGGGCAACGACTACCTGCGCTTCCTGACGAACCGCCTGCGCGACGATTTCGACATGCCGGGCGTGCCGATCCGGCTCAGCATGCGCAAGCCGAAGAACCCCTACGAGGGCCGGCGCAAGCCGCAACGGTAGGGCTGAGCGGAGCTCAGCCCGGGGAGCGTCAGGACATTGCCTCTGGCAATGTCCGGGAGCGTCGAAGAATGAGCGATCACAGGACGCTGCCTATGCCAACGGCCGCATTGCGGCCGTTGGCGCAGAGGCGCCTTGCCCCCTACCGACAAGCTGCCCTAGGCTTCATTCCAAGAAAGTCGAAATAACGAGCTGCGCCGCAGCCGCCGACGGGATGAAAGGGTAGAACGATGGATGTCCAATACGTAGCGCCGAAGACGCTCGACGAGGCGGTTCGGGCGTTTGCCGCGGCGGCGGGGGCCGGCCGGATCCTGGCCGGGGGGACCGACCTCCTGGTCCAGATGCGCAACGGGGTCGTGGCGCCCGGGACGATCGTCGACGTCAAGAAGATCGGCGAGCTGACCACCATCGAGGAGACGAAAGACGGGGGCTTCCGGATCGGTGCTGCCGTCTCCGGCGCCGCGCTGCGCGAGCATCCCAAGGTCAGCAAGATCTGGCCGGGGGTCGTCGAGGCCACCAACCTGATCGGCTCCACCCAGATCCAGGGCCGCGCCACGCCGGGCGGCAACCTGTGCAACGGTTCGCCCGCCGGCGACAGCGTGCCGGCCATGGTCGCGGCCGGCGCCACCGTCACCATCCAGGGACCGAACGGCCGCCGCGAGCTTGCCGTCGAGAAGGTGCCGAAGGGGCCGGGCCGTCTCAACCTCGAGCCCGGCGAGATCGTCGTTTCCTTCACACTGCCGCCGCGTC
>JBILYJ010000360.1:0-5660 GCA_044377795.1 Reyranella sp.
CGCCGCCGCAGAAGACGCCGGCATAGCCGGTCATGCCGATCACCGAGGCGCTCACCAGCGGCCTGGCCGCCGCGAAGCAGACGTCGCTCAACATGTAGGTCACGGCGAAACTGTCGGCGGCATCGACCACGATGTCCGCTTCGGCGACCAGGCGCGCCGCGTTCTGCGGCGTCAGGCGCTCGGCGACCGCGTCGATGCGGACATGCGGATTGAAGCGCAGGAGCGTGGCGCGCGCCGCCTCGGCCTTCGGCTTGCCGATGTCCGGCATGCCGTAGAGCGGCTGGCGATGCAGGTTCGTCTCCTCGACCGTGTCGTGATCGACGATCGTGAGACGGCCGACGCCGGCGCCCGCGAGATACTGCAGCACCGGGCAGCCGAGGCCGCCCGCGCCGACCACCAGCACCGAGGCGGCGGCGAGACGCGCCTGCCCCGCTTCGCCGATCTCGGGCAGCACGGCCTGGCGGGCGTAGCGGTCGGTCACGGCTTTCTCGTCGCCGCGATCCAGGCCCTGGCCTGACCGATCGGATCGGCATGGTTCACGATGTCGCCCACGACCGAGACGATGTCGGCCCCCGCCTTCAGGCAGAGCAGCGCGCGTTCGAGTGTCAGCCCGCCGATCGCAACCAGCGGCCGGTTGCCTACAAGCTTCTTCCATTCGGCCAGCCGCTCGGTGCCCTGCGGCGCCCACGGCATTTGCTTCAGCACGGTCGGCCAGATCGGGCCCAGCGCGACATAGTCGGGATCGATGGCCAGTCCCTTGTCGAGCTCGGCATGATCGTGCGTGCTGACACCGATCCTGAGGCCGGCACGGCGCAGCGCCTTCACGTCGGCGTCGACCAGGTCCTCCTGGCCGAGATGCACCCAGGTGCAGCCTTCGTCGATCGCGACCTGCCAGTAATCGTTCACGACCAGGTCGGCACCGTGCTGCGCACAGACCGCCTTGGCCTCGCGCACCTGGCGGCGGATCTCGGCCTCGGGCTGGTCCTTGATTCGCAACTGGATGAGCCTGGTGCCGACGGGCACCAGCTTCAGCACCCAGTTCGAATCGGGCACCACGGGATAGAACGGATCGAGCATCTCTTTAATCTCCAAGCGCCGCTTTGCCGATCACCGGCGTCGACGGCACGGCCATGTCGCGCGGCTCCATCGGGCGCGCAAGATAGGCGGCACGACCGGCTTCGACACCGAGCGCAAAGGCGCGCGCCATCTCGACCGGATCGCCCGCCTCGGCGACCGCCGTGTTCAGCAGCACCGCGTCGTAGCCCAGCTCCATCGCCGCCGCGGCATGCGAGGGCACGCCCAGTCCGGCATCGACCACGAGCGGGATCTCGGGGAAATGGGCGCGCATCGAGCGCAGGCCATAGACATTGTTCAGGCCGCGCGCCGAACCGATCGGCGCGCCCCATGGCATAAGCACCCGGCAGCCCGCCTCGACCAGCCGCTCGGCAACCACCAGATCCTCGGTCGTGTAGGGAAAGACCTCGAACCCATCCTCGGAGAGGATGCGCGCGGCTTCCACAAGCCCGAACACGTCGGGCTGCAAGGTGTCGGCCTCGCCGATCACCTCGAGCTTGATCCAGGGCGTGTCGAACAGCTCGCGCGCCATGTGGGCGGTCGTCACCGCCTCCTTCACTGAATGGCAGCCCGCCGTGTTGGGCAGCACGCGCACGCCCATCGACTGGATGAGCGACCAGAAGGCCTGGCCGGCCCGGCCCGCGCCGCTCTCGCGCCGCAGCGACACGGTCACGACTTCCGCGCCCGACGCCTTGACCGCGCGTTCGAGGACCGCCGGCGACGGATAGCGCGAGGTGCCGAGCAACAGCCGCGACGTCAGCTCGACGCCGTAGAAGGAGGACATCGCCTATCCTCCCTGCATCGGCGCGACGACTTCGATCCTGTCGCCGTCGGCCAGTTCGGTGCGCGGACGCGCGGCGGCGGCGACGAAGCGGCCGTTCACCGCCGTCGCGATCTTGCGACCGCCATAGCCGAGACTTTCCAGCGCCGCGGCCAGCGTGCCGGGCGAGACCTCATGCATGTCGTCGTTCAGGAATATCCGCATCTCTCGTCTCCAGAAGCACGGCATCGGCGACCTGACGCGCCAGCCAGGGCGCGAGCAGGAAACCATGCCGGAAAAGCCCGTTGGCGTGCAGCACGCGGCCGTTGCGGCGGATGCACGGCAGGTTGTCGGGAAAGGTCGGCCGCAGGTCGGTGCCCAGTTCGACGATCTCGGCCTCGCCGAAGGCCGGGTGCAGCGTATAGGCCGCGTTCAGCAGCTCCATGGCCGAACGCACGCTGACGGCGCGTCGTTCCTCGCTCTCGATCATCGTCGCACCGATCATGAAGACCCCGTCGCCGCGCGGCACGATGTAGAGCGGAATGCGCGGATGCAGCAGCCGCACCGGACGCGACAGCGACACGTCGCGAGTCCGTACCACGAGCATCTCGCCGCGCACGCCGCGCAGGTCGGGAAGCTCGTCTCGCGCCGCAAGGCCCCGGCAATCGACCACGAAGCCCGAACCAGCTTCCGGCGGCTTTGCGTCGATGCCGAACCGGATCGGAACGCCGCGCGCTTCGAGGCCGGCGGCGAGCGACGCCAGCGCCTTGCGTGGCTCGAGATGGGCCTCGTCGGCAAAGAAAAGCGCACGGCGGAAGCGGCCGGCAAGATCGGGTTCGAGGGACGCGATGCGGTCGCCGTCGATCCACTCGTAGCGCTCGGTCCGCGCCGCGAAGCGCGTGAGGTCGGCGGCGTCGCGCGGCGGCGTGAGGACCAGGCTGCCCTGGCTGACGGTGCCGGGATAGTGGCGCCGCCACCAGTCGATCGACGGCTCGCCCAGACGCGCGACGATCTCGTCGGTGGTCGCCCGCTCGCACCACGGCGCCAGCATGCCGCCCGCCATCCACGAACAGGCGCTTTCGCCCAGACGGGGGGCGCGCTCCAGCACCTCGACGGCAACACCGCGGTCGGCAAGCTCGGTCGCGCAGGCCAGGCCCGCGACGCCAGCTCCGATGATCGATACGACAGGTGAACCCACAACTGACTCCCGTTCCTTCGCCGGCATGACCCGGATCAGGTTCAAAGGGTTCAGCCGTTAAGGCTGTCTCAGCCCGCTTCCTACACGGAGGTCAGGCACCCCTCGGACGTCATCGAGAAAAGGGGATCGCAGGCCCCGATGTCAAGCCATCCGATCAGGCGGCCAGCGACGATGCCGGCGTCATGAGGTGGGTGGCCTCGCCGAAGCCTTCGCTGTCGGGCGCGCGCACCAGCTTCTGGAAGTCGGCCATCAGCGTCTTGGCGACGGGGCCGGCCTGGAAATGGTGCTGGTCGATCGAACCGACCGGCACGATCTCGGCGGCGCTCCCGCAGAGGAAGACCTCGCTCGCCTTGCTCAGTTCCTCCGGCATCACGTCGCGTTCCTCGACCGTCCAGCCGCGCGTCCGCGCCATGCCCATCACCGCACGGCGCGTGATTCCATCGAGGAAATTGTGCGGCGTCGGCGTGACCAGCCTGCCGTCCATCACCAGGAAGATGTTGGCGCCGGTCGTCTCGGCGATACGGCCCTGCCAGTCGAGCATCAGCGCATCGTCGAAGCCGGCCTTGAGCGCGCGGTCCTTCTCGATGCCGCAGATCACGTAGAGGCCCGCCACCTTGGCGTGGCCCGGCGCCGTCTCGGGCGAGGGACGGCGGTACTTCGCCATGGTGACGTTGATGCCGGCGTCGCGCGCCTGCACCGAGAGGCGGCCTTCCTGGGCCCAGGGGGCGATGGCGAGGTGGACCGTCGTGCCGATCGCCGACACGCCCAGCACCTCCGAGCCTCGCCAGGCGATGGGACGGATGTAACCGGCGGTGAGGTCGTTGGCCTTCACGACGGCGCGGGTCGCCTCGTCGATCTCCTCGCGCGACCAGGGCAGGTCGTAGTCGAGCAGGTTGGCCGAGCGGATCAGGCGGGCGCTGTGGGCGGACAGGCGGAAGACACGGCCGTCATAGATGCGCTCGCCCTCGAAGACGGCCGAACCGTAGTGCAGCGCATGGGTGAGCACGTGCATGCGGCTGTCGCGCCACGGGACCAGCTTGCCGTCCAGCCAGATGAATCCGTCCCGATCGTCCATGGTTAAGGACATTGCGATATCCTTCCTAGATTGATTCCAAATAGGTCTCTGAGAAGATCCCCAGAACAACTATTGGTCCAAATAGGTCAACATTACTGACCTTGTCAATCACACTGACCCTGCGCGATTTTGCCTTATGCGGATTTCAGGTGAGGAGGAGAGCCATTCCCGGGTCGCCCTTCTGCATCGCCCGCCGGTAGGCCGGGCGGGCGGCGATGCGCTGCAGATAGGCGCGGATCGCGGGATAGGGCGACAGATCGTAGGGCAGGAAGTAGCGCATGGTGGTCAGCGAGAAGACGGCCATGATGTCGGCCGTGGTGAGTTCATCCCCCGCCAGGTATTCCGCCTTCGCGAGCCGCGCCTCGACGAGGCCGAGGGCGAGGTCGAGACGGGCCTTCATGGCCTTCATCACGGCATTGTCCGCCGGAAGATCGAGCCGTCCCAGGATCATGTTGCGGCCCGTCGCCGGCTGGAGCGTGCCGTTGGCGAAGTGGAACCAGTAGAGGAACTGAGCGAAGTCGGGATGGTCGGGCGCCCGCACCAGCCGGCCTTTGCCGTACTTTGCGACGATGTACTCGACGATGGCGCCGGACTCGGCCAGCAGCACGTCGCCGTCCTGGATCACCGGCGCCGCGCCGATCGGATGCAGGGCCTTGTACTCGGGCGGCGCGAGGCGTGTGACGGCGTCACGGTCGTAGACCTTCAGCCCGTAGGAGAGGTCGAGTTCCTCGCAGAGCCAGACGATCCGTTCCGACTGCGATACGCCGAGATGGTGAACGGTCAGCATGGCGCCCTCTTGCGGCTTCGGAAGGGTTCAGGATGGAGGGTCGCGCTAACATTCGCTTGCGCGGGGTGTCAACGCAGCCCACCCGCACTATAAGGGATGGCGTGGAATCCAGAGCCCCCGCCAACCCCCTGTTCCTGCGCGACGAAGAACTGCGCCAGGGCATCGAGCTGATGTTCTATGCCTATCGCGACTTCACCTTCGAGTCCGACCAGCAGCTCCGGCACTACCAGCTCGGCCGCGCCCATCACCGCGCCCTCTATTTCATCGGCAGGCACCCCGGGCAGACCGTCGGTCACCTCCTGTCGATCCTGAAGGTGACCAAGCAGTCGATCAGCCGCGTGCTGAAGGACCTGATCGGGCAAGGCTATGTCGAGCAGAAGAGCGGCGCACGCGACCGCCGCGAGCGCCTGCTGTGGCTCACACCCAGGGGCCAGGAACTCGAGCGCGACCTCACGGACCGTCAGAGCCAGCGCTTCGCGCGGGCCTATCGCGAGACCGGCGCCGAGGCGGTCGAGGGGTTCCGCAAGGTGCTGCTCGGCCTGCTCGACCCGCCCGAACGCCTCGTGGTCGACAAGCGGATACGCGGCGGCGGCCGCTAGCGCAGCATGGATGCGTCGTCCGACAAGCCGCACATCCTGGTCGTCGACGACGATACGCGCCTGCGCGAACTGCTGAAGTCGTTCCTGTCGCGCAACGACTTCCGCGTCTCGACCGCCGCCAACACGGCGGAAGCCCGCCAGCAGATCAGCTCGCTCGACTTCGACCT
>JBILYJ010000361.1:0-5655 GCA_044377795.1 Reyranella sp.
GTCCCCAGACGACGCTGCCGCTCGTCTCCGTCAGGATGTCGGACAGGTCCTCTGCCGTGTCCCAGCGCCGGACGCGCAAGGTGAAGTATTCCGAGCCGCGCAGGTCGGCGCTCCACGCCTCCAGCTTGTGGTCAGGCGAGTGGCGCGTGCCGCCGAACTTGAAATACTCCGACTGTTTCGCCAGTGCGTCACCGTCGAGGATTGTCGCCATCTCGCCGCCGTCGCGCGGCGTGCGGCCGATCTGCTGGTGCTGGCCGCCCTCGCGGAACTTCCAGAGATAGGCGAAGGGCCCATCCGGCGTGGGCACGCCCGAATCGTCCTCCTTGATGCGGCCGCGCATCTCCGCGACCAGCGTCTTCTGAAGCGCCTGCGTCGGCCCGAGCTTCTCCTCCGCATAGGCGTTCTCGGCCTCGACATAGGCGCGGATCTCGGGATCGAGCAGCGACGGGTCGCGCAGCACCTCCTGCCATTTCTCGTCCTTCAGCCACGCGTAGTCGTCGGTGATCGTGACGCCGTGCAGGGTGCGCCGCGACGGGTGTCGCGGCGCGATCGGTGGCTTCATGAGGAGCTCGCAGAGGCTAGTAGTTGCCGGCCTTCGCGGGCGCCTTGGCCGGCGCCGCGGGCTTGTCGCCCAGCAGGCCGCGCATCTCGGCGCCCTTGGTGTCCCACCAGTCGGCGAGGATGCGGACGTCCCAGCCGATGCAGAAATGCTTCACGCCCATGTCGAGATACTTGGCGGCCTGGCTGGGATCGCGCAGCTCGACGCGGGGATGCAGGCCCTTCTTCAGCGCCGTCTCGATCGTCTTCTTCTCGGCCGCCACCACGTCGGGGTGGTTCGCCTGGCCGGTCAGCCCGATGCTCATGGAAAAGTCCGAGGCGCCGAACTGCACCATGTCGAGGCCCGGCACGTCGAGGATGGCGTCGAGATCGTCCACGCAGGACTTCTTCTCCACCATGATGGCGATCACGACTTCGTTCAGCGCATCGACGTAAGCCGGCGAGCCGCCGGTGCGGACCGTGCCGACGTCGCGCCGCATCCCGACGCCGAGGCGCCCGCGGCCGCGCGCGCCCTGGGCCATCGTCGTTTCGGCGCGGACCGCGTCGACCGCGGCCTTGGCGTCCTCGACCGAGCGGATGTCGGCGAACAGCACGCTCTGGAAGCCCGAGCCGATCGCCCGCATGGCCTGGTGCGTGTACTGCGTCTGCTCGATCTTGATCATGCCCGACATGCCCATCAGCTCGAACGAGCGGCCGAGATTGTCGAGGTCGTGCATGGTGAAGGGTGCGTACTCGGCGGTGAATTCCACATAGTCGTACTGCTTGGAATGGCCGATCAGCTCGACCAGCGTCGGCCACGCCGACAGGATGTGCGTGCCGAGAGTGGGCTTGCCCTCGTTCAGGCGTTCACGAAGCGGATTGCGGCTCATCTTGTTCCCCCAGGGTCGTCGTTCGGGCTAGTGTGGCACCTTGTGCAGGGGGAGTTCCATGTTTCCGACGAGAGATAAACTGACAATCTGCTTCGCGCATGCGGCATACCAGATGAAGGCCCGGTTCGACGCCCGGAATACCGGCATCAACAGCTTTCAGGTGCGCAGCTACGACGAGTTCGTGCAGAGGGTCGGCGAGGCCGATGTCGTGTCGGTGTCGGGCATGTGGAAGAACGACATCATTTCCCACGCCACGAAGCTCAAGTTCGTCCAGTCCATCAGCTCCGGCATGGACCAGTATTCCAAGGAAATGCTGGGTGCCAAGGGTATCCGCCTGGCGAGCGCGGCCGGCGTCAACGCCCGTGCCGTGGCCGAACATGCGCTTGCGCTGATCCTCGCCGTCTACCGTCGCCTGCCGGAGGCCCGCGACAACCAGCACAAGAAGGTGTGGCGCGGCATGCTGGGCGATCTCACCCAGCGCGAGGACGAGCTGGGCGGCAAGACGCTGCTGGTCGTCGGCATGGGCCGCATCGGCAGCCATCTCGCCAAGCTCGCCAAGGCCTTCGACATGAAGGTGATCGGCATCCGCCGGGATCCCAAGGCCGGCACCAATGGCGCCGACGAGATCCATGGCATGGGCGATCTGGTGAAGCTGGTCCCGCAGGCCGACATCGTGGCGCTGACCTGCGCGCTCACGCCCGAGACGACCGGGCTGATGAGCGCAGCGGCTTTTGCGGCGATGAAGCCCTCCTCGGTCTTCGTGAACGTCGCGCGCGGCAAGGTCGCCGACGAAGCGGCGCTCATCGCCACGATGGAAGGCAACAAGATCTGGGCGGCGGCGCTGGACGTCACCGCGGAGGAGCCGCTGCCGGCGGCATCGCCGCTCTGGACGATGCCCAGTGTCTTCATCACGCCGCACACCGCGGGTGAAACGCGCGCCTACGAAGACAACGTCATCGACATCCTGATCGAGAACCTCGACCGCCTGTGGCGGGGCGAGGCGACGCTCCGCAACCAGGTTCTGTAGGGCGCGGCCTCTGAAGGACGACTACTTCTTGTCTTCCTTCTTGTCGTCCTTATTGGTGTCGTCGTCGTTGCGCTGAGGCTGCTGTTGCGGCTCGGCGCGCGGCTGGGGTGGCGGAGCGGGGGCTGCCTGACGCGGCGCTTCCTGGCCGGGCGCAGCCTCAGGCTTCGGCGCAGGCTGAGGAGCGGCCTGTCGGGGCTCCTCCTGGCGCGGCTGCGGATTTGAGGCGGGTGGTTGCTGCTGGGCAGGCTTCGCCTGTTTCGGTTCGTCCCGCTTCGGTTGCGGCGCGGCGTTCGGCTTTTGCTGATCCGGAGTCGCCTGCTTGCGCTCGTCCTGACGCGATTGCGGTTCGGCCGGTTTCTCCGAGGAAGGGGCCACCTGCTTCGGCTCGTCCCGCTTCGTGTCATCGCGTTTCACCGGCGATGGGTCGGGAGAGGCCAGGGCCGGCTTGGGTGGCGCCGGCGTTGCCTCCTTCTGCGGCTGGCCCACTGGCTTCCCCGAGTCCTGCTTCGCCGGTTCCGGCTTTTCCCCCTCCTGCTTGGCCTGTTCTGGCGTAGCCTTGTCGGTCTCCTTGAGCGTCGGCGGAGCCGCCCCCTGACGCGGCTGCAGAGGCGGCGTGGCGGGCTTGGCGGTCCTGGGGCCAGCCTTGTCGCCGGTCGTCGTCGTGGCCTTGCTGTCGGTAGAGGCGGTCTTGGGACCCGGCGCGGTGGCCTTCTTCCTGTCGGTTTCGGCTGCCTTGGGCCTGGCGAGGGTCTGCATGTCCCCCACCGCGGTCTTGGACGCCGCGACGTCTCCTGCCTTGGCCCTTGCCTGTGCCTGGCTCTTCGCGTCGGGCGACGACTTTTCGTCCGCCGGCTTCGCGATTGTCTTGGCATCGGCCACGGCGGCGATGGACGCGGTCGAGGCGGGCGGCGCGGAGACCGGCGCTACGGCGGCCTTCGCCATCTGGTCGGCCGAGACCTTCAGGGCGGCGCGCTGGACCGGCTGCGAACGCACGAAGGCCTGCGAGGGCACGACGGTTGCGAAACGCTGGTTGGCCAGGACGGAGTTCTGGCCCGCCACGAAAGCCTCGCGGCGTTGTGCGCGCTGCCAGCGATCCTCCAGATCGCGGTCCTGGATCCGCGCCGCGCGGTTGATGCGCTGGTAATAGTCGCGATTGGTGGAATAGGGCGGGACATAGGCTTCGCGCGGTCCCAGCGGGAACCATCCGACCGGCCCGCTATCGCGGCCCTGGTTGCCAAGCTGCGCCGCCAGCTCGAGGCCGCCCACGAAGGCGACCAGCGCCGGCGCATAGACCGGACGTTGCTCGCGCTGCGGCGGGACCCAGACCCAGCGATTGTTGCTGTTGGCCCAGCGCCCGTAGTGATAGGGCGCGAAACCCCAGGGCTGCTCGTCGATCCAGGTCCAGCCCCACGGCTTCACATAAGACCAGTGGCCGGTGCGATACGGGGCCCAGCCGGCCGGGGTCGAGCGCGGCACCCAGACCTGGCCGTAGCTGCCGTCATTTATCCAGTTGCCGTAGCCGTTGAGGTCCTCGTAGCCGGTCATGCCGACGGGCAGATACTCAGGCTGCCGATCGTAGACGACCTGCCGGTCGCGGGCAGCCCAGGAGGCGGCAGGGGCCGGTGGGGCGGCGCGCACCGTCTTGAGCCGCATCGAAGTGCCGTCGCCGTAGACTTCGCCGACTTCACCGGGCCGCACGGCGAGAGTCTGGCCGTTCAGGCCCCGGATCTGCGCCGCGCCGGCACGCACGCCGAGGCGCGTCGGGTCCTGCTGTGAGCCGGCCTCGACATAATAGTCGCCCTGCTGCTGAAGTGTGATCGTGCCTCGCGGCGTCACGATCTCGTAGGGTTGTGTGCCGTCCATCTGGGTGGTCGTCTTCACGTCGACCCGGCCCTGCGCCAGTTGCAGGCGCACCTGGTTGTCGTCGATCTTCGACATGTCGAGCTCGGTCGAGCCGTCCATGCGGATGCGCGTGCCGGCCAGCGAGACTTCGCTCCGGGAATTGGGTTCGGTCCAGAGGGCGTCGCCGGTCGTCAGGGGTGTGTTGACGACGGCCTTCGTCCAGCCGTTCTCCTCGTCATCGTGGAAGGAGACGGTGCCCTCCACGAAGGCGAGACGGCCCACCCGGCCCGGCGGGTCGTTCTGCGCCTGTGCGAAGACGGTGCAAGTTACCAGGGAGGCTCCGACGAAACCTGCCAGAAGCTTCATCGTCGTGCGTCCAAACACTTCGCCCATACGAGACCTCCTGCTAGATTGGGTCTCGTGAACGCCCAGCCGATATCCCGGTTGCGCGCAACGACAGAAACACTGGGGGAGAGAAGATGAGCGTCGCCGACCCGCACCGCGTCGTCCTGACCGGCGAGAACCCGTTCCTTCGCCTCAGCGAAAAGGACGGCGATCCCAACTCGACCGATGCCAGCTACTGGCGGATCCTGTTCTGCCCGGCCGGCCCGGGGCACGTGCTCTATCTCAAGAGCGAGCTGACGCACGGCCACTGGCGGATCTATTCCGACAACATCGCGATGGCGCGCTGGCTGCAGCAGACCGTGCAGGGGATGCTCAATCCCGAGCTGAAGGATCTGTCGATTCCTGTCATCGATGCCGACTTCAGCAAGTCCGGCGACCCGCGCTACTTCTGGACCGAATATGTGTCGTCACCCGAAGCGGAGATCGCGCTCACCTGGCACGATATCGGCGAGCCGCTGCTGATCCATACCGAGCCCAACAAGGAGCCGAACCCGCGCCCCTACGGTGTCTGCACCGTGCTGGTCCCGGCGCTCTCCGGCCGCCTGACGCTGAACGGCCAGCAGGCCCGTGGCAAGCCGTGGCCGCGCGAGCGCGAAGGCCGCCCCTTCAGCACCTCGGCGCTGGCCTTTTCGGAAAGCTGGACCGAGCCGCGGTAGAGTCCTTCAGGGACGTTCCTCCTACCAGTATCAACCTCATGCTGAGGAGCGCTCCGCAGGAGCGCGTCTCGAAGCATGGGCACGAGCACCACGCCTGTTGCCCATCCTTCGAGACGGCCCTTCGGGCCTCCTCAGGATGAGGTCTTGTGGTCTGAAAGAACTATCGCCTCCGGCGCGAAGCCGTAGGCCTTGGCGAGTTCGGTGTAGCTGTCGCGGCGGACCTGTTCGTCGTGGGTCCAGGTGACGACGGCCATCTCGTCGACGCCGACGCGGTCCTTCAATTCGGTGATGCGGGCCG
>JBILYJ010000029.1:0-21652 GCA_044377795.1 Reyranella sp.
GCGCGCCGGCGTGGCCGGCATCTCGAGGCGCTCGACGCCTGCGGGCCGTAGCGCGTCGAGGACGGCGGCCATCACCGTCTGCGGCGCGCCGATGCAGCCCGCCTGGCCGGAGCCCTTGACGCCGAGCGGATTGGCTTCGGTCGGCCGCTCGATCAGCTCGATGTCGAAGAAGGGCAGGTCGGTCGCGCGCGGCAGCGCATAGTCCATCAGCGAGCCGCTGAGGAGCTGACCCGATTGCGAATCGTAGACCGTATGTTCGAGCAAGGCCTGGCCGATCCCCTGCGCAAGGCCGCCCTGCACCTGGCCCTCGGTCAGCATCGGATTGATCAGGCGGCCGTAGTCGTCGACCGCGGTGTAGCGCAGCAGGTCGATGGCACCGGTCTCGGGATCGATCTCGACCTCTGCCACGTGGCAGCCGCTCGGAAAGGTGAAGACATCGGTGATGTTCAAGACGTGCTCGCCCAGTCCAGGCAACATGCCCTCCGGCAGGTTCGCCGCATCCTGCGCGCTGCCGGCCAGCGTCGCGAGATCGATGGCGCGATTGCTGCCGCGCACCGTGAAGCGCCCCTGGTCGTAATCGAGCTCATTCTCGCTGGCTTGCAAGAGATGGGCCGCCAGCCGTCGCGCTTTCGACAGGGCTGCATCCATCGCCTTGACCAGCGCCGCACCACCCATGTGCATCGAGCGCGCGCCGCCGTGACCTGCCCCGCTGCGCACGGTGCGCGTGTCGGCCTGGACGTAGCGGAAGGCTTCGATGGGCAGCCCGAGATGCTTCGAGGCGATCTGGGCGAACGACGTCTCATGCCCCTGCCCGTTCGACTCGGTGCCGACGGCGATCATGACGCTGCCATCGGGCTCGAACCGGACCTCCGCCCCTTCATTGGGCGCGCCGCGCGACGTCTCCAGGAAGCAGGCGACGCCCAAGCCACGCAGGCGACCTCGCGCCTGCGCCGCCGTGCGCCGCGCCTCGAAGCCGGGTGCGCGGGCCACGGCGGCGTCGAGATTGGCCACGAAGTCGCCGGAGTCGATCGCCATGCCCATCGCCGTCCTGTGCGGAAAAGACGAGATCAGGTTCTGCCGCCGCAGGTCCGCCGGATCGCGGCCCAGGACACGTGCCGCCGCCTCGAGGGCACGCTCGACGATATAGTTCGCTTCGGGCTTGCCGGCGCCGCGATAAGCGTCGACCGGCGTCGTATTCGTGACCGCGCCGCGCACGTCGACGGCGATCGCGGGAATGTCGTAGACGCCGCCCTGTGCCGTCGACGCGGCGACGACCGAAGCGCCCGGCCCATTGCCCGACAGATAGGCGCCGAGATTGGCGACCATCGCGACGTCGAGCGCGAGAATGCGGCCCGTCGCATCGAGCGCGATCCGCGCCGTCGCCTCGATGTCGCGGCCCTGGGCGCCCATCACGAAGTCTTCGGCGCGGTCGGCGAGCCAGCGGACCGGGCGCTTCAGGCGGCGCGTGGCCCACAGAAGCAGGATCCATTCGGGATAGAGGAAGTTCTTCATCCCGAAGCCACCGCCGACATCGGGCGCGTGGAGACGGATCCGCTCGGGGGAAACCTTGAAGATGAATTCCGCGAGCTGGCGACGGATGCCGTGCAGCCCCTGCCCCGTCAGTTCGAGATCCATCGTGTCCGTTGCCGTGTCGTAGCGCGCGATGCCCGCGCGCGGCTCCAGCGGCACGACGATGACGCGATTGTTCGTCACGTCGACCTCGACGATGCGGGCGGCGTTCTTCATCGCCTCGGCGACCGCCGCGTGATCGCCGCGCTGCACGTGATAGACGAGGTTGCCCGGCGCCTCGTCCCACAATGCGGGCGCGCCCTCCGCCAGCGCCGCGCGACCGTGGATCACCGACGGCAGCGGCGCGTAGTCGATCTCGATGCGCTCCGCCGCCTCGCGCGCAATCTCCGCGCTATCGGCCACGACGAAGCAGACCGGATCGCCGACATGGCGGACACGACCTGATGCCAGCGCCGGGCGGGGCGGCACGATCAGCGGTTTCACTGCAGCGAGGCACGGCATGAAGCCCAGCCCGTCTGCGGCGAGATCGTCCGCCGTGGCGATCAGATGCACGCCCGGCATCGATGCCGCAGACGAGACATCGAGCGAACGGATCAGGGCATGGGCATGCGGTGAACGCAGAACGAAGCCGTGCAGCGCCGACGGCTCGGCAATGTCCTCGACATAACGGCCGCGCCCGGTCAGGAAGCGGGAATCCTCCAGCCGGCGAATCGATCTCGGATCCTGATTTGCGTGCGCCACCTGGTCTTCTCCCGGCCCGTTGATTCGCATCGAACATACACCATTGACGGGCCGCGACGACCGGCGGAGGCTTGCGCCCTCCCGCCCCAGTACCGCTCTTCGGAGGAAGCAAATGATCGATCTGCACTACTGGCCGACGCCCAACGGCAAGAAGGTCACCATCCTGCTCGAGGAATGCGGGCTGCCCTACAAGGTCGTACCGGTGAACATCGGACAGGGCGACCAGTTCACCGATGCCTTCCTGGAGATGAACCCCAATCACCGCATGCCGGTGATGGTCGACAACGCTCCTGCGGACGGAGGCAAGCCGCTGGTTATCTTCGAGTCCGGCGCCATCATGATGTACATCGCCGAGAAGGCCGGGAAGTTCTATCCGCAGGATCTCCGGACCAAGCATGAAGTGAACGAGTGGTTGATCTGGCAGATGGCCAACCAGGGACCGAAGAGCGGCGAGTGCGGCCATTTCCGCCGCGTCGACCAGGCCAAGGAAGGCGACCAGAAGTACGCCATCACGCGCTTCACCGACGAGGTGAACCGGCTGTACGGCGTGCTGAACAACCGCCTCTACAAGCACAGGTACCTGGCAGGCGACCAGTACACGATCGCCGACATGATCTGCTACCCGTGGACGGTGAACTGGAAGTTCCAGGGCCAGGACATCGAGGAGTTCCCCTACTTCAAGCGCTGGTTCGAGGAGCTGGGCGCACGCCCCGCCGTCCAGAAGGGCATGGCGGTCGGTGCCGACTTCTCGGTCGATCGCGAGAAGCTGCCGCCCGAGGAGCAGGAGCGCATCCGGAAGATGCTTTATAACCAGCGCGCCCGCCCCGTTCGCGTGGCGTAGACCTACAAACGCTGCTCGCTGGAGAGAGGCGGCGCCACCTCCTCCAGCGACTTGCACTCCGCGGCAATGCCGAGCTTCAGGGTGACCAGGGCCGCCGCGATCATCAGCGCGGCGCCGCTGCCGAACGCGACCCGCCAGCCCATATCGGGGTCGAGAACGTTGGGATCCAGCAGCCAGACGGACAGCAGCGCCCGGCGCGCCGAAAGTTCAAACATGCTGGAGCCACCAGCGCCGCAAGGCTGGGTTGCCGGGCCGGTGCTGGCGGCGACGAGGGCTGCCGCCTAAGCTGGTGGTATGACCGACAATACGATGGCAGCCGGCGCCGCGCCCGTTTCTGCCCCCGCGGCTCCGGCCCTTTCGGCCGCCGCCAACAACACGACCTTCGCCGTCATCCTCTCCTTGAGCTTCTGTCACCTGCTCAACGACATGATGCAGTCGCTGGTACCGGCGCTGTATCCGATCCTCAAGGATTCATACGAACTGTCATTCGGCCAGATCGGCTTCATCACGCTCGCCTTCCAGTGCACCGCGTCGATGCTGCAGCCGGTCGTCGGGATGTACACCGACAGGAAGCCCCAGCCCTATTCCCTGATGGTCGGCATGGGCTTCACCTTGGTCGGCCTCCTGCTGATGTCCCAGGCAAATTCATATCCGCTGATTCTGTTCGCCGCCGCGTTGATCGGCATGGGCTCTTCGGTCTTCCATCCCGAGGCCTCGCGGGTCGCGCGCATGGCCGCCGGCGGGCGCTACGGTCTCGCCCAGTCCCTGTTCCAGGTCGGCGGCAACATCGGATCGGCCGCGGGTCCGCTGCTGGCGGCCTTCATCGTCGTACCGGCCGGCCAGCGCAGCATCGTGTGGTTCTCGGCCGCCGCGCTGGTCGCGATGATCGTGCTGTTCCAGGTCGGCCATTGGTACAAGGCCAACCGCACCACCCAGAAGCCAGGCGCGCGCAAGACTGCGGCTGCGGCCGGGCACGTGACCCTGTCGAAGGCCCGCGTCGGCATCGCCGTGGCAATCCTGGTGGCGCTGCTCTTCTCGAAGAACGTCTACAGTGCGAGCCTCGGCTCCTACTTCACCTTCTACCTGATCCAGAAGTTCGGCGTCGAAGTGCAGACCGCGCAGCTCTTCCTGTTCGCCTTCCTGGTCGGCATCGTGGTCGGCACGATCCTGGGCGGTATCGTGGGCGACAGAGTCGGCCGCATCCCGGTCATGTGGTTCTCGATCCTGGGCGCCCTGCCTTTCGCAATGATGCTGCCCTACGCCAACCTGTTCTGGACCGGCATCCTGGCGGTCACAGTGGCGATCATCATGGCCTCGGCTTTCTCCGCGATCCTGGTCTATGCGCAGGATCTCCTGCCCGGCCGGGTCGGGCTGGTGGCTGGCATGTTCTTCGGCGTCTCGTTCGGGCTGGGCGGCCTCGGCGCCGCGGCGCTGGGCGAGATCGCCGACCATGCCGGCATCGAGGCCGTCTACAAGGTGACGCCCTTCCTTCTGCTGCTGGGCCTGCTCACGGCGTTCCTGCCCAAGCACCCGAGCGCGCCGAAGCTGGCGGCCTGATCAGACCCTGATCAGGCAAGGCTGCCGTCGCAATCCGGCCGACTTCGGCAATCACGGCGCTGCGGGCCGCGTCCGAGATCGTGGACCTCGTGTAGTAGGTGGTGACGAAGACCGGCACGCGGCCGGATGGCCAGGCGACGGCAATGTCGTTGGCGCTGCCGTTGCCGCCCGTGCCCGTCTTGTTCGCGACCAACCAGCCGATCAGGCGTTCGCGCGACGCGGCTGACAGGACGTCGCCGGCAACAAGCCTCTGCATCGTACCCAGCATGGCGAGCGACGAAGTCGTATCGCGCGGATCGCCCGGCGTGTCCTCGTTCAGTTCGGTCTCGATGCGGTCGAGGCGAGTCACCGTATCGCCTAGTGTACGTGCGAAGGCAGTCAATCCCGCAGGACCGCCGAAGCTCGCGAGCATAAGGTTACCGGCCGTGTTGTCGCTAAGGGTCATGGCCGCCGCCAGGAACTTGAAGGTGCTGCGCATCGGGAAGCGCTCGTCGCCGCGGTAGGCGACGCGTCGGCCGCCCGCGGTGTCGAGCAAGGCCACGCCGAGGCGGCCGCCATTGAGCCGCTCGAGCTCGCGAAGCGACGACACAGCATCGTCGGCGAAGGCCGGCAGGGATAGCAGCAGCGGCGTAGACAAAAGCGCGCGACGGGCGATCGAAGCGGGTATGAATTGCTCCTCCTGAAGCCCGCGTGCCTAAGGGGCGAATACGGCAGGAACCGGCCTGTCGCTCCCACGCAATTACGTTAAGCTGGTGACCCGGTTCTGCAACAGAGAACCATGGATCTGCGCATGCTGCCGCCAAGCCCAGGAGACGGGATATGGTCCTCGGAATGTCGATCGCGACCTTCATGGTGGTGCATGTCGTCATCAGCCTGATTGCCATCGCCGCCGGCGCCGTCGCGTGCGCCCGTATGCTGGAGGGCCGCCGGCTGGATACGTGGAACTCGGTGTTCCTGCTCTTCACCGTGCTGACGACGGTGACCGGCTTCCTCTTTCCCATCACCGTGTTCACACCGGCGCTCGGCGTCGGCATCGTGTCGTCGGTCGCCCTCGCGATTGCCCTGCTCGCGCTCCATGTCGGCCGCCTTGCCGGCGCTTGGCGCTGGATCTATGTCGCGAGCGCCTTGTTTGCCTTCTATCTCAACGTCTTCGTCCTGGTCGTGCAGTCCTTCCAGAAGATCGGCTTCCTGAACAGGTTTGCGCCGACCGGCGCCGAGCCTCCCTTCGCCGTGGTGCAAGGGATCGTGCTGCTGGGCTTCATCCTGCTGGGCTTCATGGTCCTCAAGCGCTTTCGTCCGGCTTAGAAAAGACAGGGGAAACGACATGAAGGATTTTGCGGGCAGGATTGCCGTCATCACCGGCGGTGGTACGGGCATGGGTCGCGAGCTGGCGCGGCAACTCGCGGCCGAGGGCTGCAGCATCGCGCTGGGCGACGTGTCGGGTGCTGCGATGGCCGAGACCAAGCGGCTCTGCGAAGCGGCCGGGCTCAGCCAGGGCCAGCGCATCACCGCGCATGTCGCAGACGTGGCCGACGAGCCGCAAGTGGTGCGCTTCCGAGACGAGCTGGCCGAGCAGCACGAGACGGATCGAATCCATCTCCTGTTCAACAATGCCGGCATCGGCGGCGGTGGCAGCTTCCTCGTCAACGCGCGCGACGAATGGGAGCGCACGTTCAACATCTGCTGGGGCGGCGTCTATCTCTGCACGCGCACCTTCATGCCCATGCTGCTGCGCGCCGACGCCGGCCACATCGTGAATACGTCGAGTGTGAACGGCTTCTGGGCCTACATCGCCCCCAACATCCCGCAGACCGCCTATGCCGCCGCCAAGTTCGCGGTGAAGGGCTTCACCGAGGCGCTCATCACCGACCTGCGCCTCAATGCCCCGCACATCAAGTGCTCGGTGGTGATGCCCGGCCATATCGGCACGTCGATCATCGCCAACTCACGCAAGCTGCAGAGCGGCAACCAGACCGACGAGATCACGGCGCACGAGGTCGGGCTGGCGCGGGCCCGCATCGCCTCGATGGGCGTCGACGCCACCAGGCTTTCGGACGACGATGTCCGGCAGATGATCGCGGAGCGCGCGCGGCGTTTCCTCGAGGAGGCTCCGACCACGGCGGCCGAGGCGGCAACGATCATCCTCGATGGCGTGCGCAACGAGCGCTGGCGCATCCTGGTCGGGCGCGATGCGGAGCGGATCGACAGCCTCGTGCGCGAGACGCCCGAGCGGGCCTACGACACGGAATTCTTCGAGGCGTTCGCGAAGGAGACAGGCTGGGTCGTGGGCGGCCGCTGATTCGCCGGCAGGGCTACTCGCCCGCGCCGGGGCGCCGGGGCACCGCGCCGGAGCTGAGCGGCGCCGCCTGCCTGCCTTCGACATCCGGACGCACGACATCGAGCAGGTCGGTCGATGGGCGCTGGTTCGCCACGGTGAGGTGATCGAACAGGAACATGCGCCGCGCATTGGCGGGTGGCTTCCGAATCGCCTCCGTGAGGCCACGCTCGCCCAGGAGAACGACCCCATACCTGTCCGGATCGGTCGGCGACAAGCTCACATAGCAGGCCGGGCGGATGCGGCCCGACTGGTTGAGGGAGACCTCGAAGGTCGGGCCCACCAACTCGGGCAAGGCAACACCCGCCGCGCGAAGATCGTCGTAAAGCTTGTCGACTTCCTCCTGGATCCGCATCACCGACCAGGTGGCGAACTGGTCAGCGAGCTTGCCTCTCGTCTTGGCGGCATTCATGCCGTCCTGCACGCGTTCGAGCATGTACCGGCGGACCTGTGGTGCCGTGATCGGACCGACGATGAAGGCCGAAAGGGGTGCCGGCGTCGCAAGCGAGTTGTTGCAGACGTTTACAGCCTGATGGGACATCGGCAGCGCCGGACGTTCGAGGCCGACCGGGCAGAGGTTGAGTGCCAGGAATTCACCGATGGTCTCGACGTACTGGAATTCCTCGACCGGCCTCGCCATCAGGTTCGCCACGAAGGCCGGTGGAAGCCCCATGTCCGCAGCGTATCGGATCAGCATCGCCGCGCCGCCGCGCGCATCCGCGAAACCCTGAAGGCGGCTCGCCACGGGATCGTCAGGGGTCTCGCTGCGCAGCGCAGTGCGATCGAGGAAGAAATTATGGAAGGCGACCTTGCCGCCAATCTCGACGTTGCAATCCGACGGATACGCCGCCGCGGTGCGAACCGTGTTGCCACCGAGCAGAGCCAGCGCGCAGGCCGACAGGCAGACGTCCTGCTTGCGGACCACAGCGACGACCCTGAAGCTCCGCAGCAACTCGCCGATCCGGATGCCCTCGGACAGGTTGCCCCCCAGGCTGCTCAGTTCGATCGTGGCAAGCGGCATCCCGGGTTTTGCCGGCGAGGAGGCCTGGAGCTTGATCAACTGCTCCCGCAGCTTTTCGGCGTCACCGGCCTCGATCATGCCCGTCAGCCGCAGCCTGGGACTCTCCTGGCCGTCAGTCCGCAGGAAATAACCTTGAGATCCCGAGGGCGGCAGGGACACGATGGTCGAAGCATGCAGCTCCCTCGCATTTAGGGCAGCTGCAACAAACGCTAGTGCAAAAACGAGAAGGGCCGACAAGCTTCGCATACTCAATCCTGCCTGCAGCAATCACGCCCCCGTGACGGGCGCTTCCGACCTTACACAGGGAAGACAATACTTTTTGTGGCGCCAACCGGAATCAAGCAATTAATGCCGCAGATGCCACTCCAGCCTGGATCTCTCAAAGCAAAAAATGTGCGGGGCGTCGCCCCTCCGATAACGAAAGGGCTCCGGAACCCATGTGCACGGCATCCCGAAGCCCTTGAAGCTAGCACCCTGACCATTGATGGACGAGCGTGCGATCGTTTCGTTCGTGTCCCGGACTGCGTACGCTCACCTGCGCGAAGCGACGAGTACCGATGCCTCCGCCTCAGGCCTTGAGGTTGACCGCGGCTTCCTTGCCACGCTCGACCTGAACATCGTAGCTGACCTTCTGTCCTTCATTCAGGCCGTTCAGTCCGGCCCGCTCGACCGCGCTGATGTGGACGAAGACATCCTTGCCGCCCGAGTCGGGCTGGATGAATCCGTAGCCTTTGGTGGCGTTGAACCACTTGACGGTACCTGAAGCCATAGCATGAGTGTCCCTAATTTCCGGCGCGCAAGCTGCACCGTCGTTACGATATCAACATTTCACCCCGTCTGACCATCGCCTGTCCATCGCGCCGTTTCACAATCGGGAGTTGCCTTGAAAGGGCCCTTTTGACGTGGACCGCCGCGCACGACTTGGGGAGGTGACCTTCCCGCCGCGGACCGCGGAACTCGCCGCGCCCCGTTCTACCGCGCGGGCGGGGTAAACCCCTTGCTGCGGATCTTCTTCTCCAGGATGGCGATGCCGGCGGCCGTGTTACCCTTGTTGCACTTGTCGATGCCTTCCATGATGGCGAAATCGGGACGCGTTCCACCGTTGCCGCCGGGGTCGCCCAGGTATCGGGTCGCGTAGTCGCCCAGCTTCTTGCAATAGGCCGCGTCATCGCTTTGGGCGATCGCCTCTCCAGCCAGCAGGGCGGAGAGAAGAACCAGAAAAGTCAGCCGTGTCATGGATCAGGACGCTCACAGGATATGGGCAGCGGGACCGAGAGCATCGGTCGACGCCGCGACATGCTTCATATGCTCACGCACACCATACGCGGGCTGATTCGATCCCGCCAATCCGTTCGAGATGCGCTGAGCGGCCGGGAACTATGCCCGGTCTTCCTTGAGGCGAAGGACGGCCTGGCGAACAGCCTCGTCCAGCCCCTCCCCGCCCTTCTCCAGATGTGCGACGATGGCGGCGCGCATGCGGGGATCCCAGTACTTCCGGAAGTGCGTGGCGATGGCAGCCGCCGGATCGACGCCCCGCTGCGGCACGAAGAACCTGCCGATCTGGTTCGCCATCATCACGAGTTTCTCCGACGACATGCCGCCTACTCCGCCGCGACGCGCCGGCTGTGCCGTGCCTGCCCGGCATATTGCTTCTGCCAGTCGCCGGGGCCATTGGACGGCGACACCTGCACGGCAGTGACCTTGTATTCGGGGCAATTGGTCGCCCAGTCCGAGAACTCGGTCGTGATCACGTTGGCCTGCGTCTCTGGATGGTGGAATGTCGTGTAGACGACGCCGGGCGCCACCCGGTCGGTGATCCTCGCGCGCAGGCTGGTACTGCCGACGCGGCTGTCGAGCTTGACCCAGTCGCCGTCCCGCACGCCGCGCTGCTCGGCATCGTGCGGATGGATCTCCAGCAGGTCCTGCTCGTGCCACACGACATTGCCGGTCCGTCGCGTCTGGGCGCCGACATTGTACTGGCTGAGGATGCGACCGGTGGTGAGCAGCAGCGGAAAGCGTGGGCCGGTCCGTTCGTCGGTCGGCACATACTCGGTGATCAGGAAGTTGCCCTTGCCGCGAACGAAGCCACCGATATGCATGACCGGCGTGCCGAGCGGCGCCTTCTGGTTACACGGCCACTGGACCGAACCGACCCTGTCCAGGAGATCGTAGGACACGCCGGCAAAGGTCGGCGTCAGCGCCGCGATCTCATCCATGATCTCCGACGGATGCCGGTACGGCATCTCGAACCCCATGGCCCTGGCAATGGCCAGGGTGATCTCCCAGTCGGCCATGCCGCTCCTGGGCGTCATCACCCGACGCACGCGATTGATGCGGCGCTCGGCGTTGGTGAAGGTGCCGTCCTTCTCGAGGAAGGTCGAGCCCGGCAGGAACACATGGGCGTAGTTCGCCGTCTCGTTCAGGAACAGGTCCTGCACCACGACGCATTCCATCGCCGACAACGCCTGCACGACATGGGCCGTGTTGGGATCGGACTGGAGGATGTCCTCGCCCTGGACGTAGAGGCCCTTGAAGGTGCCCTCGATCGCCGCATCGAACATGTTGGGAATGCGCAGGCCCGGCTCGGCATCGAGCGACCGGCCCCACATCTTCTCGAACATCTCGCGCGTCGCATCGTCGGAGATATGGCGATATCCCGTCAGCTCGTGCGGGAACGAGCCCATGTCGCAGGCACCCTGGACGTTGTTCTGGCCGCGCAGCGGGTTCACGCCGACGCCCGGCCGTCCGAGATTGCCGGTCACCATGGCGAGATTGGCGATCGCCATGACCGTCGTGGTGCCCTGGCTGTGCTCGGTGACGCCGAGACCATAGTAGATCGCGGCGTTGCCGCCGGTGGCATAGAGCCGCGCGGCACCGCGGATCGTCTCGGGATCGACGCCGGCCATCAGCCCAACCGCTTCGGGGCTGTTCTGCGGCTCCGACACGAAGGCCGCCCAGTATTCGAAGGCGTCGCGGTCGCAGAATTCGCGCACGAACCGCTCGTCGGCGAGGCCTTCGGTGACGATCGTGTGGGCCAGCGCATTCATCACCGCGGCATTGGTGCCGGGCCGCAGCGGCAGGTGATGGTCGGCCTCGACGTGCGGCATGCGCACGAGGTCGATGCGGCGCGGATCGATCACGATCAGCCTTGCCCCCTGGCGCAGGCGCTTCTTCAGGCGCGAGGCGAAGACGGGATGCGCATCGGTCGGGTTGGCGCCGATCACCAGGATCACGTCGCTCTGCTCGACCGAGTCGAAATCCTGCGTGCCCGCCGAGGTGCCGAAAGCCTGGCTGAGACCGAAGCCGGTCGGAGAATGGCAGACGCGCGCGCACGTATCGACATTGTTGTTGCCGAAGCCGCCGCGGATCAGCTTCTGCATCACGTAGGTCTCTTCGTTGGTGCAACGCGACGAGGTGATCCCGCCGATGGCGAGACGGCCATGCTTCTCCTGCAGTCGCCGGAACTCCGAAGCGACCCGCCCGATCGCCTCGTCCCAGCTCACCTCGCGCCAGGGCTGGTCGATGCTCTCGCGCATCATCGGATTCAGGATCCGCTCCTGATGATGGGCATACCCCCAGGCGAACCGGCCCTTGACGCAGGAGTGCCCGCGATTGGCCTTGCCCTCCTTCCACGGCACCATGCGCACGAGCTCCTCGCCGCGCATCTCGGCCTTGAAGCTGCAGCCGACGCCGCAATAGGCGCAGGTCGTCACCACCGAATGTTCGGGCTGCCCGATCTCGATCAGGCTCTTCTCCGAGAGCGTCGCGGTCGGGCAGGCCTGCACGCAGGCGCCGCACGACACGCACTCGGAACTCAGGAAGTTGTCGGACGACGCGCCGGGCGAGACCTTCGAGTCGAAGCCGCGGCCCTGGATGGTGAGTGCGAAGGTACCCTGCACCTCCTCGCAGGCGCGCACGCAGCGTGAGCAGACGATGCACTTTGAGGGATCGAAGGTGAAGTACGGGTTGCTCTCGTCCTTCTCCTGCCTCGTGTGATTTTCTCCTTCGTAGCCGTAGCGCACCTCGCGCAGGCCGACCGCGCCCGCCATGTCCTGCAGTTCGCAGTCGCCGTTGGCCGCGCAGGTCAGGCAGTCGAGCGGATGGTCGGAGATGTAGAGCTCCATCACGCCCTTGCGGATCTTCTTCAGCTTCTCGGTCTGGGTCGACACGACCATGCCGGCCGCCACCGGCGTCGTGCACGAGGCCGGCGTACCCGCACGGCCGGAAATCTCCACGAGGCAGAGCCGGCAGGAACCGAAGGCCTCGACCGAGTCGGTGGCGCAGAGCCTGGGAACCTGGATGCCGGCATCCATCGCTGCGCGCATGATCGAAGTGCCGGCCGGCACCGTGACCGTCCGGCCGTCGATGGTGAGGGCGACCTGCTCCGTCGCGCGGCTCGCCGGTGTGCCGTAGTCGGTTTCGGGGACGAGCGACATGGTAGGTCCTCTATTCCGCCGCCGCATTCACGGGCGGGCGGACGAAGTCTTCGGGGAAATGCCTGATGGCGCTCATCACCGGATAAGGCGTGAAGCCGCCCAGGGCGCAGAGCGAGCCGAACTTCATCGTCTCGCAGAGATCCTCTATGAGGGCGAGATTGGCGGCGCTCCGCTCGCCGCGGAGTATCTTGTCGATGGTCTCCGCGCCGCGCGTCGAGCCGATGCGGCAGGGCGTGCACTTGCCGCAGGATTCGATGGCGCAGAACTCCATGGCGAAGCGGGCCTGGCGCGCCATGTCGACCGTGTCGTCGAACACGACGATGCCGCCATGACCGATCAGCCCCTCGCGCGCCGTGAAGGCCTCGTAGTCGAACGCCGTATCGAACAGGGCACGCGGGAAGTACGCGCCCAGAGGGCCGCCGACCTGCACCGCCCGCACCGGCCGCCCGCTCCGCGTACCGCCGCCGATCTCGTCGACCAGCTCGCCCAGGGTCACGCCAAACGCCGATTCGAACAGGCCGCCGTGGCGGATGTTGCCCGCAAGCTGGATCGGCATGGTGCCGCGCGAGCGTCCCATGCCCAAGGTGGCATAGGCCTCGGCGCCCTCGGCCAGGATCCACGGCACGGTGGCCAGCGAGATCAGGTTGTTGACGACCGTCGGACGGCCGAACAGGCCCCTGTGCGCGGGCAGCGGTGGCTTGGCGCGCACTTGGCCACGCCTGCCCTCGATGCTCTCCAGCAGCGCAGTTTCCTCGCCGCAGACATAGGCGCCGGCGCCGACGCGAACCTCGATGTCGAACCCGGCCCCGCCGCCGATCAGCCCGCCGGCCTCGGCAAGGCGCACGGCACGCCCGAAGGTGCGCACCGCATCGGGATATTCGGAACGGATGTAGACGAAGCCCTTGGTCGCACCGACGGCGAGGCCGGCGATCGCCATGCCCTCGATCAGGGCGAAGGGATCTCCCTCCAGCAGCATACGGTCGGCGAAAGTGCCGGAATCGCCTTCGTCGGCGTTGCAGACGATGTACTTCCGGTCCGCCGATGCATCGGCAACCGTCTGCCACTTGATGCCGGTCGGGAAGCCCGCGCCGCCGCGGCCACGCAGGCCGGACCGGGTCACCTCCTCCAGCGTCTTCGCCGGCCCGAGGCTGCGGGCGCGTTCGAGGCCGCGACCGCCGCCATGGGCCCGCCAGTCGGCAAGCGACAGCGGATCGACGATGCCGCAGCGCGCGAAGGTGAGCCGCGTCTGGCGCTTCAGGAAGGGAATGTCCTCGGGCCGACCGAGGCACAGCGCATGACGTGTGCCAATCGGCAAGCCGCCCGCCAGCAAGCCCGGCACGTCGCGTACCGCGACAGGCCCGAAGGCAATACGCCCGCCCGGCGTCTCGATCTCCACCATGGGCTCCAGCCAGAACAGGCCGCGCGACCCGGTGCGCACGATCTCGACTTCGATGCCCTGCCGCTCGGCCTCTGCGCGCAAGGCGATCGCGACCTTGTCGGCACCCACGGCGCGGGCAGCGGCATCGCACGGCACGAAGAAGCGCGTCGTCATCGTGCCACCTCGCGAGCGATCTCGTCGATCGACCCGTCGTTCAGCCGCGCCATCGGCTCGCCGTCGAGCATTGCCGAGGGCGCGGAAGCGCAGAGGCCCAGGCAATAGGTTGCCTCGATAGTGACCCTCCCATCGGGCGTGGTTCCGCCCCAGTCGAGGCCGAACCGGTCGAGCACGCGCCGGGCGAAGGCCTCGCCCTCCATCGACTGGCAGGCCTCGGCCCGGCAGAGCTTCAGCACGTGGCGACCCGCCGGCTCGCGACGGAAGTCGTGATAGAAGGAGACGACGCCATGAACTTCGGCGCGGGTGATGTTCAGCGCGTGCGCCAGGAACGGGATTGCCGGCTCCGGAACAAAACCGAAGGCCGCCTGCAGATCGTGCAGGATCGGCAGTAGCGCTCCCTCCCGCCCATCATGGCGGCGGACGATTTCCGTGGCCTCGGCCTCGTTCCAGCGCGACGACACCGTGAACTCCATCCAAAGCGGCCGGCAGGTTGTTTCGCCGACTCCGCTCGTGAAGTTTCCGCGCTCCGGTGCCCGGCCTCAATAAAGCTGTTCGGTGGTGCGATAGAACAAACCTATCGAAGCCGCCCTCTTGGGCGGGGGCCGACGATCGTCAGGCCAGGGTGGCCGCCAGCTGGGTTGCTTCGGCAACCAGGGCCGTCGCGAGGGGTGTCATGGGCTCGCGCCGGGGCACGACGAGGCCGATCGAATGGGTGGCGTCCGGCTCGACGATGGGGATCGAGCGCAGGTGCTCGGTCAGGCCGAGCGTGTCGGCCAGCTTCTGCGGCATGACGCTGGCCCAGCGACCGGTGCGGACATGGGAGAACAGCACGATCATCGAATTCGATTCGAGCGTCGGATCGGCCTGGCCGCCGGCCTCGTTCAGGAGCTGGTCGATGATGCGCCGGTTCTGCATGTCCGGAGTCAGAAGGCAGAGCGGGATCCTCCCCACCTCGGCCCAGGTGACGCTCTCGCGCTCGCCGAGCGGACTGCTTTCCGAGGTCAGCAGCCGGTACTGCTCGGTATAGAGCGGCACCGCGCGCAGCCGGCCGAGCGGCTCGTTGTCGATGTAGGTCAGGCCGGCATCGGCTTCGAGGTTCTCCAGCATCGACAGGATCTCGATCGAGGTCCGCGACAGGATGGTGAACTTCACGTTGGGGTGCCGGGCGCGAAACGGCGTGGTGAGCGCCGAGACCATGGCGAGCGCCGTCGGGATGGCGGCGATCCGCAGCCGGCCGCTGAGCCCCTTGCGGAGCGCACTCACCTCCTGCCGCATCGCCCGCGTGTCGGCCACGATGCCGCGTGCCCAGTCGAGCACGCGCTCGCCCTCCGCGGTGAAGCCGATGAAGCGCGAGGTGCGCTGCACCAGCATGACGCCGAGCATGTCCTCGAGGCTCTTGATGCCGGCGGAGAAGGTGGGCTGCGTGACCCCGCACACCTCGGCCGCCTTGCTGAAATTCCGCTCCTGGGAGAGCGCAAGCAGGAACTCCAGTTTGTCGATCATGGCGGAGAGACTAGCCGAAAATCCCCCCGCTGGCTTGCCGGTCTGCCCCTCAGTCGAACAGCGTCGCCAATCGCTGCTTCATCTGATCGGCGACGTAGAGCGCCAGGGCCTGGATTGTCGAAGTCGGGTTCACGCCGCCCGAGGTCACCCAGATGCTGCCGTCGACGATGAACAGGTTCTTCACGTCGTGCGCCCGGCCCCACTCGTTCACCACCGAGCGCTCCGGGTCGGTGCCCATGCGCGCCGTACCAAGCAGATGGCCGGGATAGTTCAACGCCGTACGCGAGGCGTAGAGATCGGTGGCGCCGGCCTCCGTGAGGATCTCCTCGGCGCGGGCGATGCCGTGCTCCATCATGCGGCGCGTGTTGTCGCTGATCGTGTAATCGATCTTCGGTGCCGGAATGCCGTTGCCGTCCTTCAGCACGGGATCGAGGGTGACCCTGTTGTGCTCCTCGGGCAGATCCTCGCAGGCGACGCCGATGCTCAGCCGGTGATCGAGCATCTGCCGGTACCGGCGATGATGGTCGCGCCCCCAGGGCAGCAGGCCCGAGGCGGCGCCGACGATCGCCTGGTTGGCCGGGCCGGTGCCGCGGCCGAACTGCAAGGTATAGCCGCGCACGAAGTCACGCGACGGATCGGTCTCGTAGAACTGCTTGCTCCAGATGGTGTTGATCGGCCCGCGCCCGCCGTCCAGCGGCTCATCGACATAGCCGGAGACGATCGGCCACGGATGCAGCATCAGGTTCCTGCCGACGAGACCCGACGAATTGGCAAGTCCGTTCGGGAACCTCGCGGAGGCCGAGTTCAGCAGCAGGCGCGGCGTGCCGACCCCATTGCAGGCCAGGATGACGACTTCGGCCGGCTGGAACTGCTCGACACCGTCGGCGTCATAATAGATCGCGCCGGCCGCCATGCCGCGCTCGTCCGTGGTGATCTCGCGCACCCGGCAGCGCGTGCGCAGCTCGACGCCGGCCCGCAGCGCGAGTGGCCAGTAGGTGATGTCGGTGCTGGCCTTGGCGCCCTGCGCGCAGCCCGGCGTGCAGTGACCGAGATTGATGCAGCGCGCGCGACCCTCGTAGTCGGTGGTGGCGATGCTGCTGTCGGAGGGCCACCAGTGCCAGCCCAGCCTGTTCATCGCCTGGGCGTAGCGCGTGCCCGTCTTGCCGAGCCCGATCGGCGGCATCGGCGGATGGCGCGGCGGCACGCCGGGGTCGCCCGCGAGGCCGGAGACGCCCATCATCCGGTCGTTCTCTTCGTAGAACTTTTCCAGCGCCCAGTAGTCGACGGGCCAATCGTCGGCCAACCCATCCAGTGACTTCACCTTGAAGTCCGAAGGATGCATGCGCGGCCAGTGGGCCGTGTAGATGATCGTGCCGCCGCCGACGCCGTTGAAGTTGGCGATCTTCATCAGCGAATTGTCGTCGTTGACCGGATAGTCGGTGTCCCGCCCGCGACGGTTAGGGCTGATCTCGAAATCCGTGTAGCGCCGAGCCTCCCAGTCGCGGCCGTTGCTGGGGAAGTCGGTCGGCTTCATCCAGTCCCCCTGTTCCAGGCACAGGATACGCATCTTCGTCTCGGCCAGGCTCCACGCCACGGCCGCACCCGACGCGCCCGACCCGATGATCAGGACATCGACCTTCTCGTTGCCAGCCATGTCAGCGATCCTCGGCCGGGACGATCCGATCGTCGCGCCAGAAGGGTTTGCGGCCGCGCACGACGTCGAGCAGCGCCCAGTCGCCCTGCTCCAGCACGTAGCCCTTGGGGAACGGCGCGCGGGCTTCATGCCCGAGCGCCAGTAGCACGCGATCGGCGCGATAGTAGGCGCCCACGATCACCCGCCCGAGGGCCATCGCCGCCGCCCCGCCGCTCGCGTACCAATCGTTGATCAGGCGTTCCCTCGTGGTTAGGTCCAGCTCGGAGAACGCACCACCCGACTTTGTCGCGATCGCGGCCAGCGCTTCGCGAACGAGAGGGAGGTCCCGGCCGGTCGATCTCACGATGTCGTCGAGGATGGCCGGATCGTCGGCACCTGGCATGCCGACAGCGGCGTCCGCCGGAACCATCGTTCCGGCGATCTTCCTGAGGGCGTCAATTTCAGCGGCGGAAAGTCGAGTTTTTGAAGCGGCGGCCATGTGAACCCTGATGACGTGCAGGGGCAATCCTAGGCGATCGCGCGGCCCCCATCGACGTAAAGATTGACGCCGTTGATGTAGGCGCCGGCGTCCGAGCACAGCAGCAGGGCGGCACCCACGAGATCGCCGGGTTGGCCGAGCCGGCCGGTCGGGATGCGCTGGACGAGCGCCGCACTTTCCGTGGCCATCTGATCGCGATTGCGCGCCGTCAGGATGGCGCCGGGTGCCAGGTTGTTCACCGTGACGCCCTGGCCACCGAACTGCCGGGCGAGATTCCACGACCAGTTCAGTTGCGCCGCCTTGGTGCCGGCATAGACCATCATCTGGGGATGCGGCCGGACCTGCTGGACGCTGCCGATGGTCACGACCCTGCCCCAGCCGCGTCGGCCCATGGATGGAACGAGGTCCTGCAGCAGTTCCAGCGGGCTGCGCAGATTGACCGCGATCTGCCGGTCGAACCGCTCCCGACTGATCGCATCGTAGGGCTCCGGCAGCTCGATCGACGCATTCAGCACCAGGATATCGACCGGCGACCAGGCCGAGACCGCCGCCGCCAGATGATGTCCCGCGTCGGGCAAGGCGAAGTCCTGGCCGAAGGCCTGCGCCGTTCCGCCGGCCTGCTCGATCTCGCGCACCACGGCGGCGGCGTCGGTCCACTCCTCCGCAGTGTCGGCATGGTGAATCGCCAGTCTCGCGCCCACGCCGGCGAGCGCCAGGGCGATGGCCCGGCCGATTTCTCGCCGGGCACCGGTGACCAGCGCGGTGCGGCCGGTCAGGCGAAAGAGATCGAGCACGGTTTGCGACATGAGGACTCCAGAACGCCGCCAGCATGGCAGGGTATTCCCGTGGGCGAAACCGGAGCGCGGTTCGCACCCGTCGAGGCTTGTCAGCGCGCCCGAGGGCTGCTCCCCTTCGGACCGAGGGAGAACGCAAATGAAGAACGACTCGACCTATGACTACATCGTCGTCGGTGCCGGGTCCGCGGGCGCGGTCGTCGCGAGCCGGCTGAGCGAGAGCGGCACGCATCGCGTCCTGCTGCTCGAAGCCGGCATCCAGGGATCGAACTTCTTCTGGTCGAAGGTCCCTGTCGGCGTCTCCAAGATGATCGACGATCCGGCGGTCAACTGGTGTTACTCCTCGGAGCCCGACGAAGGCTCGGGCGGGCGGCGTATCGCCGTGCCGCGCGGCCGCATGCTGGGCGGCTCCAGCTCGATCAACGGCATGGTCTACATTCGCGGGCAGGCGCAGGACTACGACCACTGGGCCCAGCTCGGCAATCGCGGCTGGAGCTTTCAGGACGTGCTGCCGATCTTCAAGCGCATGGAGCGATTCGAGGGCGGCTCCGACGAATTCCGCGGCCGCGACGGCATCCTCCCCGTGACCCATACGCCGCGCAACAAGGTGCCGCTGCTCGAGAAGATCATCGCGGCGGCAGAGAAGATGGGCCTGCCCTATAATCCCGACCAGAACGGCGCCTCGCAGGAAGGCATCGGGATGTCGCAGGTGACGATCACCAAGGGACGCCGCCAGAGCACCGCCTTCTGCTACCTCGACCCGGCGCGTTCACGCGCCAACCTGCAGATCGACCAGGGCGCGATCGCCGAATCCCTCATCCTCGAAGGCAAACGCTGCGTCGGCGTCCGCTATTCCGTCAACGGACAGAAGCGTGAGGCGCGGGCGACGCGCGAGGTCATCGTCTCAGGCGGCTCGATCAATTCGCCCAAGCTCCTCGAGCTCTCCGGCATCGGCCAGGGAGACCGCTTGCGCGCACTCGACATCACGCCGGTCCACGAGCTGCCGGGCGTCGGCGAGAACCTGCGAGACCATTACTCGCCGCGCATGAAGTTCGAAATCACCGGCAAGAACCTCACCTTCAACGACAATGCGCGCGGCTGGCGGCTGGCCCGCGAAGCGCTGAAATACGCGATCTTCCGCGAGGGCTTTCTCGCCTCGACGGCGGTGCCGATCCGCCTCTACTTCCGCACGCGCGTGGGCCTCGACTCGCCCGACGCCACCATCTCGATCGCGCCCTTCCTGTACGAGATGGTTGGCAAGGAGCGGCGCGTGTCGGCGCAGAAGGGCATCACGATGAACGTCAACGTGCTGCGCTCGGAGAGCACCGGCTCGGTCCACATCAAGTCGGCCGATCCTGCCGAGCCGCCGGCGATCCGCTTCAACTTCCTGTCCACCGAGCACGACCGCACCGGCATCGTGAACGTCCTCCGCAAGGGCCGCGAGCTGATGGCGACCTCACCGCTCAAGGAAGTCACCGGCCAGGAGATCGCCCCCGGCGCCCATCTCCAGAGCGACGCCGATCTGCTCGAATGGGTGCGCAACAATGCCGAGACGACCTATCACCCGGTCGGCACCTGCAAGATGGGCAGCGACCCGCGCGCCGTGGTCGACCCCGAACTGCGCGTCCACGGCATCGCCGGCCTCAGGGTCGCCGACGCCTCGATCATGCCGACGCTCACCAGCGGCAACACCAATGCCCCAGCCATCATGATCGGCGAGAAGTGCGCGTCGATGGTGCTGGCGGCTGCTGAAGTCGCGCAGGCAGCGTGATGGGGAGCGAAGACAATCGATCTTCTGGAGGTCAAATGCTGACGGACCGCTACGGCCTTCCCCTATCCACGACGAGCGCCGCGGCGCGCGATGCCTATGTCGAGGGTGTCGATCTCTTGCTGACGGTCTATCCCGGCGCAGCCGCCTCGTTCGAGCGGGCCATCGCGGCCGATCCGGCTTTCGCCATGGCTTATATCGGCCGGGCCCGGGCGTCCCAGCTCGCCGGCCGGCTGGAGGCGATGCGCGCGGATCACGCCATGGCCTCGTCGCTCGCACAGGGAGTCTCGGCGCGGGAGCGGAGCCAGATCGAGGTCTTTCGGTCCCTGTTCGCCGGCCAGCCGGTCGCCGCCCTGGCCGCGCTGCGCGCCCATGTGCAGACCTGGCCGCGCGACGCGCTGGTGCTGAGCCTCGCCGCCAACCAGGGCGGATTGATCGGGATGTCGGGCTTGCCTGGCCGCGAACAGGACCTCACCGACTTTCTCGATGGCCTCGCCCCGCATTACGGCGAGGATTGGTGGTTCGAGGCGCATCGCGGGATGGCGTTGTCGGAGATCGGCCGGCATGACGAGGCGCGCCCGATGATCGAGCGCTCCCTCGCGCAGTACAGGCGCAACGCCTATGGCGCGCATGCATTCGCCCATCTCTGTTACGAGACCGGCGATCAGGACACCGGCATCGCCTTCCTGCGCGACTGGCTGCCGCTCTACGACCACGGCGGCGGATTGTTCGGCCACCTCAACTGGCATCTCGGCCTGTTCGAACTGCACGCCGGCAACCTGGAAGGCGGGCTTCGCCTCTACACAGAGGCCTTCTGTGCGGACGATCATCGCGGCGCCATTCACCAGAAGCTCTCCGATTCGGCCGCCTTCCTGTGGCGCTCCGAACTGGCGGGCCATCCGCGCGATCCCGCGCGCTGGTCAAAGCTCAATGACTATGCGCGCGAGAAGCTGCCGCGCCCGGGCATGTCGCTGGCCGACTGGCATGTCGCGCTGACTTACGCCGCCACCGGCGACGACGCAGCGCTCGAAGGGTGGATCAAGGCCATCGAGGAGCTGGCAAACGCCGGGCGCTATCCGTCCGGATCCGTCATCCCCGCCGTGGCCCGCGCCTTCGCGGCCTACCAGCGTGGCGACTATGCGGCGACGATCGGCCTGATCGAGCCGATGCTGCCCGAGCGGGAACGTATCGGCGGCAGCCGCGCGCAGGGCGACCTGGTGGAAGCGACGTTGCTGCAGGCCTACCTGGCCTCCGGCCGCGATGCCGAGGCTCGACGTCTGTCGACGGCGCGTCGCGCGGGTCCGGCCCACCTTCCCGTCACCGGAGTCGCACCGACAGTCGCCTGATAGAACACGTGGCCGATTCCTGCACTCAGCTATGCCTTGAGGTTCATTGCTCAGGATTTTAGTGTGGTTAAGGTGCCGCTTTCCCTGGGGAGG